>JAGGZE010000058.1 GCA_021162205.1 bacterium | reverse complement strand
TTAGAAAGGGAATAAATATGTGTCTGGCGATACCCGGGAGAATAATTTCGATAGATGGCACAACTGCAATTGTGGATTATGGCGGGGTTCATAAGAAGGCATCGTTGCTGGTTCTTCCAGATATGAAAATCGGCGATATGATATTGGTTCATGCGGGTTTTGCGATTGCGAAAATCGATGAGAAGGATGCACAGGAGACACTCGATGCATTCGAGAAGCTCGATGAGGCGATAAACCGTGAAAGAACAAAATTCCGAAAACATTAGCGATTCGATAAAAAGATATAGAATATGGTATATTAAATATCGGGGGAAACTCTTATTAGATGAAGGAATTTTCTCTGAACTTTTTTCCTAATAAGTTTTACTTTTTCTTGCGCTCTTTGGTCGTCAGAAATACCAAAGTTTTCTGGAAAAAAGTCTGGGAAAAACTTCTTTTCTAAGAGAAGCTTCTCCCAGAAAGATTTCCTTTAGATATGAATAAAAAAAAAGAAATAATATTTCTATGCACGGGGAACAGTTGCCGAAGTCCTATGGCTGAGGGTATCGCTCGCAAAGTATTCGCCGATTATGGATTGAAAAATTATTCGTTTGCATCGTTCGGCACGCTCGATATCGGTTATTCTCCGCCGAGCGATTATGCTCGAAAAATATGCCGAAAAAATAATATCGATATTTCGGCTCATCGTTCGCAGCAGCTCGATTCCGATTTGGCAAATAGTGCGGATACGATTCTCGTTATGGAAAATGAACACAAAAATTGGGTCGGTGAATATTTTGGCAAAAATATTTTAGCGAAAACATTTTTGATAACAGAATATGGCTCGAAAAATAGCGAATATTCGGAAATCGACGACCCGCTCGAACAGGATTTAAATTTCTATGAGAATATTTTCAATAAATTATATTCCGAAATAGAGCGGATAGCGAAATTTGAATTATCGAAATCGAGTTGAGAAATGTTTCGAGGTATTTTAATGATACGGTTTTTAAAAATATTTATAATGCTGATTGCGGTCGGTATTTGTTCTGCGCAGAGTTTCGGGATACGAGCGGGTATCGGTCAATTCGCATCGCAAGCTGAACAAATCGATGGCAAGACTGGCAATTCTTTTCTTTTCGCCGTCAATTTCAATCCCAAAAGTGCCTTGAGAATCGATGTCGGTGCAAGATACAATGGCGTGAATGAAACAGAGGTTACACTTCCATATATAGCGACTTCATTTCTCGAAATCGATAAAGTAACACAGCAAATCGGCTATACAGGAGTTTATATCGCTCCAGGTTTGAATATCGATTTAACACAAATAGGTTCGGGATTGCAAGCATATTTAATCGCCGGTGGAGGACTCGGTTTTTCGACCGTTATCACAAAAGTCAATTTCAAAGATACTTTGACTACACCACTTTATAGAATCGAATACAGCAAAACAAGGGATTATTGGAAATCGTTCTATCTTCTCGGCGCAGGATTGAAAGTGCAGATATTCTATTTCGGCATATTCGGTGAGGCTGCATATTACGATGGCAAAGAAGTCGAATATAATCCACTCGTGATATACGATAACGAAATTAGCCCGGGCGGAACGATTTCACCGAAAGGTTTTGCCGCATATCTTGGCATAAGCTGGAACTAACAGGCATTCGCCTGTTTTTAGTGTGCAACTTTTCTTCCGACAAAGTCGGAATTCATTGTTGCACCTGATCAATCAAATAACATTTCAACACCCGTTCGGGTGTTTTTAGCACGTTGCTTTTCTGATTGCAAAGCAATCATTCATTGCAACGCCTGATTAATTAAAATAGTTTTTGAAATTTCTCGGCGACAGGCATTCGCCTGTTTTTATTGTGCAACTTTCCTTGTTCTCCGAACAATTCCCTGTTGCACCAGATTAATCAAATAACATTTCAACACCCGTTCGGGTGTTTTTAGCACTTTGCTTTTCTGATTGCAAAGCAATCATTCATTGCAACGCCCGATTAATTAAAATAGTTTTTGAAATTTCTCGGCGACAGGCATTCGCCTGTTCTTATCGTGCAACTTTTCTTCCGACAAAGTCGGAATTCATTGTTGCACCAGATTAATGAATAAATTTATCGCCATTTTATTCCGCTGGCGTTGCAATGAATTCCCGATTCTATCGGGGAGAAACGCAACGCACTAAAAACAGACGAACGCCTGAATCATGGCAATCAGTTTAATCAGTTCCAGCGTGTTTCCTAATCCCGATGAAGTCGGGAGTTCAAACTCTTTCATATTCAAAATTTAATGTAAAAATTAAGGATAGGATAATTCTTACAACAAATCGGTTCGGTCGAAAAGAACTTTGTTTTTCGCACCGAATTTTTTGATAATTTTGCTATTCTCAACCAATTTTCTCAATTCGTTTTCGATATATGCAAATGGAAGTGGAATTGCATCGTAGATATTCTCGAGCGGAGTATCTATCGCAATAGAATTCATCAAAAGGTTCTCGAAAGATTCGATGTGAGCGATTTTCCTACTTTTTGTCGAATGAATCCAACCCTCGATATCGGGATTTGTCGCGAATATTCTCGTGATTTCCCCCGTAGCACGCCAAGCGTCTGTCCCGATAGGTATCATTTCACGAACCCAATCTGCGACAGATATATGCTTTTTCACCATTTCTCTTAAAAAATGAAATTCGTCATCGGGAATGCCGAATGTTTTAAGACCATCGATTGCAAATGGAATTATATGTTTTGAAATAAAATCGGCTGCAGTTATTTCTTTGCCATCGATTACAAATGTTGCCTGCATACCGTGTCTCGATGCGTTTATGCGATTTATTCCATATTCGACAGGGTCGAATTTAATTTGTGATTTTTTGAAATGAGATGTTTTAACCACAAGCCCGACATAAAGTGCCGCTAATTCTGTCATCAGATTTGCTGTCGGCAAACTATCTCCTGCACGAAGTTCCAGTGTGGATTTATATGGATATTTGATACAGATGTCATCGCCCCACGGGATTGTAACAGTATTTGTTTTCACCGCCGATGCTGGAACACTGCAAAAGCGGGCATTTTGATTTATTCTATACGATTTGTATTCGCCATCGAGACTGGGACTCGAAGATGAAAGAGCGATAAACGCAGGCACATAAGAAATCAGTCTATTGTGAAGTTTTGCGGCATCCGCAAAATATTCTATCGAACCCGCGTGAATATGTCCTCCTGCGGGATTCATATCCGTCTCACGATAGCCGAGTGGAACGAGAACGAGATTTTTGCGGGATGCTATTTTTTTACACAATTCGAATGCTTTAAATATCTTATTGTGCAATTCATTATATGAATGAGCGACACCGATTCTTATTTCGAGTAAATCTAAATCATCGCCGATTCCAAATTCGGGAGATTTCGAATATGCTAAATCGATAATCTCCGCTATTTTTTTCTTGCCGGCGCTATATCCTGTTCGTCCGTTGTGAACGAGAATTTCCCAATCTATTCCTGCGGTTATTTTGTTGATTTTATTCATTATTTTTTGGAATGAGTTTAATATCGCTATTTTTTAACTCTATAGTATCCGGTGATTTTTTAAGATATTTACCGAACATCGTTCTTGAAATTTTTTGCAACTCTAAATCTTTGACGATTTCATTTTCGGTAATCGAAATATTCGGTTTCTTATTGCCGGCAAATACGATGAAACATCCATTCGGCGATAGTGTATATCCCAGCAGCGAGCCATCGTGGATTTTGAAATCCGTCAATGGAGTTATAAATAATTCAAATTTTTCGAGGGAATTCTTTTTTATCCGTCTCTTTGAATAAATCAATTTTGTATGCGGCAATGGAGCATGTCTATGTTCCCAAACTCGAAAAACAGTTTTTGGGTCGAAACTTATGCAAAGTCCATCATTTGTGTCTTTTCTTCTGATTGCGAAAAAGCCGCTGTTATCGGTTTCGATATCACCCGTATAATTTATCCAGCTATCGTCGAAATCCCAGCAAGAATAGACCGATTTTTGCAAGAAATGAAATATTTCTCCCGATGGTTCCTGAAAATATAGTTTGGATGATTTATTGCCGACAGGTTCGAAATTCATATTAAAATACGGTGAAACATCGACATTTTTCGCTTTTTTTGATGAATTATCGAGATTTAAACTTATTCTGAAAACAGGTGAATCGGCTGACAATTCGATTTGTATTTTTGTATTAACATTTGAAATTTTCGATTTCATTGAAATCGAATTCTTTTTTCGGCTACACAATACTTTATTTTTGTCCATTTTTTCTGGTTTGAATTTAGCACTGTCGAGCTTAAAATCCTCCGATTTCCCAGCGGTGAAAAATGCACCACCGACTGCATTGTGTCTGAGACATTTTAGCAATTTATTCTCGAAGAAACTTTTACCGGCACAAGTCGAAAGATGAATAATTCTTCCCGAACGAACGGGGGAAATTATCATTTCTGCGAATGAGTTGCCCAAAAACATTTCATCATAACCATCGCCATCGAGGTCGGCTAAAAATTTTGATACTTCGAGATGCCGCATTTTCGGAATATTCTTAGGTTTATTCAATTCCTGAATAGCATCTAAAGTTTCGATTTTATCGAGAACTATTAGTTCGCCATCACAGGGTTCAGGAGCATTTTCAGGGAATTCTCTGGTGATTTTTACAATTTTCCCTTTCAGTGAACCCGAAATCTTAACCGTGTCCAAGAGAACATCTGTGATTTTAACCCATAGCGAATAAGTGTTCGGGGATTTTAATTTTTTTGTCTTCTCTATTTTTGCTGCAAGTCGCATAGCATTCCTACTTTTTAAATTAGATAAACTTAAAACTAAATTTCAATTTTTCAAAACAATTTTTGGCATATTTTTTGCATAATCTAATTCCGAGTATTTCGATACTTATATTTTTTTATATCAAGGTTTTGTTGTAATAATAGCAATTGTCTTATTTAATCTTTTTCGAGCAATTTATTTTTTGATTGTAAATTTGACAAATTATGTCATAATGGCAAATAAAAAAAAGGAGTTTTTATGATTAGGGTCAAAGAACTCAGCAAATTTTACGGGAATGTCAAGGCATTAGATTCCGTTACTTTTGATGTGAACAACGGAGAAATACTGGCTTTTTTGGGCCCCAATGGAGCGGGTAAATCGACTACGATGAAAATAATTACCTGTTTTATGCCTCCAACATCTGGGACTGTCGAGGTAGATGATTTCAATATCTACGAAAACTCTTTCGAGATTCGCAAGAGAATCGGCTACTTGCCCGAGACAAACCCGCTGTATTACAATATGTATGTGCTCGATTACCTGAATTTCGTCGCCGAAATTCGGAAAATTCCGAAGGAAAAACGCAAAGAGCGGCTCGATTATATAATCGATACTTGTGGACTTGCGGCTGCACTTACAAAGGATATCGGGACATTATCGCGAGGTTATCGTCAGCGAGTCGGATTGGCTCAAACGCTCATTCACGACCCCGAAATTCTAATTCTCGACGAACCTACGCTTGGGCTCGACCCCAATCAAATTATAGACATCACTGGCCTTATCAGAAAAATCGGCAAGGAAAAAACTGTCATGGTATCAACTCATATATTGCCTTGGGTGGAATCGACCTGCGATAAAGTGGTGATATTAAATCACGGCAAAGTTGTTGCGTATAGCTCGTTCGAGCGATTACGGTCACAATATCCAGACCCGCAAAATGTAACATTGGAAACTATTTTCCACGATTTGACAATAAAAAATATAAGTCTCAGTGAACTCGGAAAAATTACTGAAACTAGCGAAAATGTGTGGTCCGATAAAAATAATTCTGCAGCAAATTCTGTTTCCACGAATTCGGAAGGAGGTGAGCAACGATGAATTTGTCAAACATATTCACAATATATAAAAAAGAGATGAAAAATTATTTCAATACTCCGCTCGCGTATATAGTGCTTATTTTATTCCTGATTGTTTCAGGGTATTTTTTCTCGTATGGACAAACGGGAATGTTCGCATATAAACAGGCAGATATGAGAATAATTTTTCAAGTTCTGCATATAATATTCGTGATTTTCATTCCTGCTATTTCGATGGGACTTATTGCCGAGGAAAAATCCAACGGGACATTACAACTTTTGGTGACGATGCCTGTCCAAGACTTGGACATAATTTTGAGTAAATACATCGCTGCACTATCCTTGATATTTATATATCTGTTATTGACCTTACGATATCCTATCATACTCGATACTTACGGCAATCTCGATTGGGGTCCTGTTATCGGCGGATATATCGGATTATTTTTTGCGGGAGCATCATATCTGGCGATAGGCATTTTCGCATCGTCGATAAGTAAAAATCAGGTGGTGGCATTTATTCTCGGGGTAGCTTTATGCTTCGCTTTCCAGATGACCGATTCATTGCCGACATTATTCCAATCGGGCGGTGTTTTCGAGGGGATAGCGATCGGTTCGATTATAACAAATATCGTTATTATCCTGATTTGTGCCGCACTTGTGACATTATTCATTCATTTCATTGTTCCTCATATATCTATTGAGAAGGCATCTGCGATTGTCGCTATCGCACTGACGATTATTATAATTATTCTCGCGCTGGCAAAATTCGTTCCATCGCTGTTTATATATATCGGTATAAATCATCATTTTAGAAATATAGCAAGAGGTGTGGTAGATACTACAGACCTTATATATTATCTATCGCTTATCGGATTATTCCTTTATTTGGGAACATATTCACTTGCAGAAAGAAAATGGAAATGAGAGGTGAAACTATGAATATAAAATCAAAAATCACTGCGAACAGGTTAATATCGTTACTTCTATTTATCGTTATTCTTGTAGTCTTGAATCTCATTGCGAAGAATGTATTTGCACGAGCCGACTTGACCGAAAATAGAATTTATACTTTAACCGATGCAACAAAAGATATATTGAAAGGACTCGATGATAGAATCACGATAAGAGCATATTTCTCTGAGGGCTTGCCTGCTCAATACGCCGAATACCGACAGATAATCAAGGATAAACTCGACGAATACAAGATATATGCTGGTGATAATCTGCAATACGAGTTTATCGACCCATCGGATTCTGTCGGGAAACAGCGAGCACAATCAGATGGCGTGCCACAGGCGAGAATAAATGTATTTGAAAATGACCAATATACATCTCGAAATGTATTTCTTGGTTTGGTGGTGATATATCAGAATGAAAAGGAAATAATTCCGATTGTTCAGAATCTTTCGGGATTCGAATACGAACTGACGAGAGCGATTCTCAAAGTGTCGTCGCCCGAAACTGATGTCGGCTACCTTACAAGTAATGGCACGCTCGAAATGACAAAAGATGTTCCGAGTTTGATACGGGTATTGAGATCACAATATACGGTAAGCCCCGTCGATTTGACTCGTGGGAGTATCCCGCCGAATATATCTACACTCATAATATTGAAACCTACCGAGAAGTTCACTGATTCTGAACTATATGCAATCGACCAGTTCGTTATGAAAGGTGGAAAACTCGCCGTATTTTTCGATAAAATCGATGCCGATATGGAAACAGGCAAAACGCAGAAACTCGATATAGGTCTCGATAAATTGCTCGATAATTATCATCTCGGAGTGAACGATGATATAGTTCTCGATAGAAATCATGTTCAGGTCACAGTTCCGCAAACATCTGGGTCGATGGTTCATTTTGCCAGAGTGGATTATCCTTTTATCCCGATAATCACCAATTTCGATAAGGATAATCCAATCGTGAAAAAACTCGAAAACATGAACCTTATAATCACCAGTTCGATAGATACCAGTATGTTGCCAAATTCGGGATTGAAATATTCTATACTCGCTCGTTCATCGAATTATGCCTATTTAATGAAATCGAACTATACGATTTCACCAAATTTTCAGATTACCCCAGATATGTATAACGCGTCGAATGTTCCTTTGGCAGTTTCGGCGCATGGCAAATTCGATAGTTATTTTGCAAATACCGAATTTGCGAACAGCGATAGTAAATTCAAATCGGAATCATCCGAGACGAAAATTGTTCTCGTCGGCGATGGCGATTTTGTTATCGACAAATTTCTCGGCAGAGCCGCCGCAAAAAGCGCCAATATGATATTTTTCTCGAATATAATCGATTGGTTGAGTCTTAAAAAGAGTTTGATTTCGATTCGTTCGAGAGAGGTGACATACAGACCGATTCAGAAAATCGTGAATGGCAAAATAGTTGAGTTCACAAATGCTGAAAAGAGTAGAATTAAATTGATGAACATACTTTATCCCGTTTCTATCGTTCTAATTTTCGGAATTATCTATTTCATAATAATTGGCATAAAGAAAAAATCGGAGGTGAAATTATGAAAACGATAAATATAATCCTACTTATTATAATAATTGTTGGATTGGGTATCTATTTAGCGACACATACATCCTTGAAATCTTATTCCACCGAGGATAAGTCGAAGTTCGTGAAAATATTCGAGAGATTCGATAAAAATTCCATCGACAAAATCGAAGTCAGGAGATTAAATAGTTTGACCACCCTCGTGAGCGAAAACAGCAAATGGATAGTTGCAGATTCTGTCCCATTTCCCGCTGATGAGGACAATGTGAACAAGTTGCTTAACGATCTCGATTCGATAGAAATACTCGATATTTGTTCGACAAATCCGAAATCGCATTTCAAAATGAAAGTGGATACACTTCAAGGAGCGCATTTCACACTATTTCAGGGCAAAGATACGGTTATGGATATAATAATCGGTGGATTTGCCGGTTATGGTTCGACATATATAAGACCCGCCAAAAGCAGTAATGTGTATGAATCGAAAGGAATGCTGATTCGATATTCGTCGATAACAGATTGGAGAAATAAAACTATCGCAAAAGTTCCTTTGATGAAAATTAAATCGTTCGATTATAATTCTCCCGATGTTTCATATTCCATAGATAAAGTAGATTCGGGATGGCAAATAACAGATAATAAAACCGATGAAACATTTTTAGGGGATTCTGCAAGGGTTGCCAGTATATTGAAACCATTAGGGAAATTTAATGCCTCTACTGTCGCAGACCTGCCGAAAGATACGATAGGAACTAAATTCGATAAACCCGTTTATCATACCACTATTACGACAAACGATGGAAAGAGAATATCGTTTTCCGCCTACGCTATGAAGGATAACGAAAACATGTTCATAATTAAAAATGATACAGGTTCGATCTACTATCGTGCATATAAAGGTATCCTCGAACAATTCGCCAGAAAAGATTTAAGTTCGTTGAAGAAAACGAAATTGGCGCAAAATCTACCGAATAATGCATCGAGCATATCTAATCCACCGGGTCCTCCGAATTTGAAATCTATTGCTGTCAACCCAAAAGTGAAAACCATAACACCCAAAATGAAAAATGTTAATTCAAAAGTTAAAGTCGGCAATACGAAAGTGACTAAAAGAAAGACTAAATAAAAATGAAGGGATTAGCAAGTGTATATCAAAATTTTCGGCGACAGGCGTTCGCCTGTTTTTAGTGCATTGCTTTTCTGATTGCAAAGCAATCATTCATTGCAATGTCCGACTAATCAAATAACCATATCGAAATTTCTGCGCGACAGGCATTCGC
>JAGGZE010000046.1 GCA_021162205.1 bacterium | reverse complement strand
TTTGTGCACAGCAATATTTATTTGCGGCCCCCATACAACTTGACACAATCAATGTTTCATGTCATTCATATAACATTTTTATAAAAGAAATTCATATATCCTTTTGATATTATATGAATGTCGGCATCGAATGTCAAGGGAATTTAATAAATTATTTTATGAAAACGAAGTATCTTATTGATATATATTATGATAGAGTTAATAAAAAAAAATTTCGGCGCAAGAAAATTGTTCGTAGAATTAGTTTTTCCTGTTTTTCTAATAAGAAATATTTACAGTATTATCTCATTTTCTGTGCGAGTTTAAGCAATTCACCGGCGGACATAATTTGTCTTTGGACATCGGTGAGCGGTTTTGCACTCGGCAATTCGATATTTTGAGTTATATCGAAAATTTTCCCAGAATCCAGATTTATTTCGATTTCATCGCCGGTTTTAATATCCGAATCGGCGATTTTAGGAGCAATGAAAATCGGCAATCCTGCATTCACAGTATTTCTGAAATAAATTGCACCAAAGCTTTCTCCAACAATGGTTTGTATCCCAAGTGCGATAAAACAATCGACAGCTTGCTGTCGTGATGAACCCGCACCGAAATTCTCGCCGACTATTAAAATGTCACCATTCTGCACTTTTTGCGGAAAATCTTTCCAGTTATCGAGATTACCGAACGCATATTTCGCCATTTCGGAAAGCTCGGTTATAGCGAGATGTTTATTGTGAAAAATCATATCGGTGTCGATATCGTTTATGGGATTGCCATCGGTATCCCGTATCACCCAGACGCTGCCTTTAATTTTATTTTTCATAGGAAATTCCTTATTGTTAAATATTTTTCTAATTCCCATTAACTATTTATTATAATTCCATTTTGAATTTTACTCAAATGGTTATTTTTTCTGCCGTATTTTATCGTTTGAATTTCGGAAACAATCGAGATAGCGATTTCATCCGGCGAACTGCCTCCGATATCGAGTCCCACTGGCGAATACAAAACGCTCAAATTCGGCTCGTAATCCAATTCTTTTTTCAATCGCGATATGATAGTCTTAAATTTTGTTTTCGATGCCACAAGACCGATGTAGGCAGGCATACAGTCTAATTCTATCAATCGTTTCAGCACCACATAATCCAATTCGTGTGAATGAGTAGTGATTATGAAATAGCTATTTCTCGGTAACTGCTTGTCTGTAAAGGCATTATGATAATCCGCTATGCTAATATCGTCTGCATCGGAAATATTATCGGCTATTTCAGGTCGATTGTCGATAATCGTTGTGAAATAATCGCCATTTTTTAGATGATATGCCAATGCTTTACCGATATGTCCGCCACCGAAGATAAAAATTTTTGTCGATGAAATTATATTCTCGAAGAAAACAGAAACCTCGCCGCCGCAGAGCATTTCAGTCGGTTCGGAATCGAGTGCACTACCATCCTCGGTGAGAATGTATTTCTTTATCATAGATTGTCCAGAACGCATTGCATTCGAGGCATCTCTGAGGACGACTCGTTCGAGGTCTCCACCGCCGATTGTGCCGATTTTTTTGCCATCGGCGAAAACGAGCATTTTTTTGCCGAGAAAAACAGGACCAGAACCTGTTTTGTCGATGACTGTCGCTAAAACTGCGGGTTGGTTGTTGTGCCTGGATTTTATAATTTCACTATAAATTTTGTCGGATTCATTTAATTTCATCAGACTCCAATGGTTATAATTTTAGATATTATCTAAATTATTAAGGAAATAATCTAACAACTTGATTGATATTTGCTTACGATATATAGATGATGAACGCTGGTCATCGATTGGACAAATGAATTCGGAATATTCTTTAACAATCGAATAGGATAACTCATTGATTTCATTAATGTTATGACCGATTATTTCCTGTTCGATTGTGCGAGAACGAACAATTTTAGGTGCAACAGCTCCGAATGCAATTCGTATATCCTCGATTTTATCATCCTCTATTTCCGCAAGTCCAGCAAATGAAATTTTTGAGAGAGCCATCGCCTTGCGTGTTCCAAGCTTTTTATAGAATTCTTTGTTAAATTTTTTATTCGGGATGAGAATTTTAGTTAATAATTCATCGTCCTTCAAATCATTTCTCCCTGGTCCTATTATAAATTTATCTATCGGAATTATTCGTTGGTTATCGATGCTCGATAGAACGATTTTAGCATCGAGAATATATAGCGGTGGTAAAGTGTCTCCCGCAGGTGAAGCATTACATATATTCCCACCGATTGTTCCGATATTGCGGATTGTCGGTGCCGCCATATTTGAAATAGCCGATTTCAATATGCTTGGAATATTTTCGCTATCGAGTAATGATGTCAATGTTGTGGATGAACCGATTTTCACAAAGTTATTCTCGATTTCGATATTTTTCAATTCATCGAGATGACCGATGAATAGCACAGGTTTATCGAATTTCGGTATCGCACCGGAAATATTGCGAAATCTAACCATCAAATCTGTTCCACCGGCAAGCGGAATTACATTTTTTTCACCGCGGATTTTTAATGCCTCATTTAGATATTTCGGTCGATATGAGTTCACCATTTCACACCGCCTTTGTTTGCAGCGATTTGAATCGCTTCGATTATCATATTCATCCCGCTGCATCGGCAGAGATTGCCCGATAGAGCATCCTGAATCTGTTCGCGAGTGGGACTCGGATTCTGTTCGAGCAGAGATAAACTCGCGATAATCATACCCGGTGTGCAGAATCCACACTGGACAGCACCTGCCTCGGCGAAAGATTCACTCAATACCGCAAATTGTTCTGTGTTGCGAATTCCCTCGATAGTATAGATTTCTGAACCATCGACAGCACCGATAAGAGTTATGCAACTCGGCACATTTCTGCTATTTAGCAGAACCGAACACGCACCGCATTCGCCCTCACCGCAACCTTCCTTGATACCGAGCAATCCGAAATCGTCGCGAAGAACATCGAGCAATCTGCGAACCATATTCCCCGAATACGATACGGTCTCACCATTTAATTTAAATCTGATTTCATCGGACATTTTTTTCCTCAATGATAGTCTATTTCTTTGAAAACTAAATTATTTCTATCTATTATATATTCTATATATTTC
>JAGGZE010000023.1 GCA_021162205.1 bacterium | reverse complement strand
TGCTCGGTGCAGCGACCGATAGCGGTAAAGTCGCATTCGTCTGCCGTGTGACATCGGATATTATCGAATCCCACGGTTTCAAGGCGGGCGATATCGTCCGTGAGGTTGCAAAAATCGCAGGCGGAAACGGCGGCGGTCGTCCAGATTTCGCTCAAGCAGGCGGGAAAAATCCAGAAAAAATCGATGCCGCTCTCGAACGAGGAAAACAAATTATTTTCTCGAACTGAAATCGACACCATTTCGGTTCTCTTTGAGGGAAACCCTTTTTCCAAAAAGGGTTTCCCTCAAACTCCTTTCCTAAAAACTTTAGTATTTCTAACGAACAAAGTTCGTTAGAAAATATTCAAACTTTTATAACGCAGGTGCAACAATGAATCCCGTCTGGACGGGAGACCCCGACTTCATCGGGATTCAGAAAAAAGTTGCACAATGAAGACACCTAAAAGGTGGTTGATAATTTATTTGAATAATCAGACGTTGCAGGGAATTGTCGATTCTATCGACAAGGAAAGCAATGCGAAGAAAACACCCGAATGGGTGCCCGAAGGGGTGGAAAATATTCAAAGGTTTCTAAAAAAAGGTTTTGAGAAAACCATTTGGTTCTATATAATGGTTTATAATTTCTTTGACTAATCAGGTGCAACAGGGAATGACAACTCGGTTGTCAGGAAAGTTGCGCAAAGAAAGTAGGTAAAACCTATGAAAGCGATAATTCCTGTGGCTGGTGTTGGTGAGCGACTTCGGCCGTTCACGCATACCACGCCGAAACCTCTTTTATCTGTTGCTGGGAAACCTATATTGGCTCACATTATCGATAGTCTTTTGGCAAATGGCATCGATGAACTTATTTTTGTTGTCGGCTATATGGGTGAAAAAATCGAGGAGTTTGTAAAGAGTCGATATTCTGTTTCGACGCATTTTATTTGGCAGAATGAGCTTTTGGGATTGGGTTATGCTATTTATCTCGGACTCGAACCGATAAACAATGACGAGCCATTTTTAATTATACTCGGCGATACTATAATCGAAGCTGACATCTCTAAATTCATCGGGAGCAGCAATCATATTATCGGTATTCATTTAGTCGATAATCCCAAGCGATTCGGGGTTGTGGAACTTTCGGGGAAACGGATTATCGGGATGGAGGAAAAGCCACAGTCTCCTAAAAGCAACTGGGTAATTGCGGGATTGTATTATTTTACCGACCCTTTGATTCTGAGGAAAAATTTAGATTTTCTTGTTAGCAATAAAATTTCCAAGCACGGTGAAATTCAACTTACCGATGCGCTCGTGAAAATGCTTTCCGATGGTGAGAAATTTGAAAGTATTGTAATCGATGGCTGGCACGATTGTGGAAAACCCGAGACATTACTCGAAACCAACCGAAAACTTTTAGATAGAAACGGAAATTTGAGTGAACTCGCGGGGAACATTATTATTCCGCCTGTTTCTGTATCGGAATCTGCCGATATATCGAATTCGATTATCGGACCTTATGTTTCAATCGGCGAGTATGCTCGAATAAAAAGGTCGATATTGCGGGATTGTATCGTTGGCGATGACACTGTTATCACAAATTGCATATTGGAAAATTCGATATTAGGGAACGATTCGGCATTTTCTGGAAGAGCTTATAAACTCAATCTTGGGAACTCATCGCGAGTCGAACTCGAATGGGAATAAAAATAATTTATTTGACAAAACTTGCATATTGAATTTAATAGATATTTAAGTTTAACTGAGGGCTCGAACACCTCGAACAAGGAGGAAAAAATGACACAGCAAGAAGGTAAGTATCTATTCACTTCGGAAAGTGTAACCGAGGGGCATCCGGACAAAATCTGCGACCAGATATCGGATGCTGTTCTCGATTCGATTATGGCAGACGACCCGACAGGGCGAGTTGCCTGTGAGGTTTTCGCCACGACCGGTCTCGTGCTTGTCGGCGGTGAAATCACGACAAAAACTTATGTCGATATTCCGGCAATCGCTCGCGAGACGATAAAAAATATCGGTTATACCGACCCGCATTGCAGATTCCATTGGGAAAATATCTCGGTTATTACCACAATCGATAGGCAATCGCCCGATATCGCTATGGGGGTAGATAAAGATGGCGCTGGCGACCAAGGGATTATGTTCGGTTATGCCTGCGATGAAACCGATGAACTTATGCCGATGCCGATTCATCTTGCACATAGACTCGCTGAAAGACTGGCTGTGGTTCGCAAAGAAAATATTTTGCCGTGGGTTCGTTCCGATGGCAAAACACAGGTAACTGTGGAATATCTTAATGGTGTTCCGCAAAGAGTCGATGCTATCGTTGTTTCGACACAGCATACTCCCGATGTTAGTAATGATGAAATCGCCGAAGGTATTAAAAAAGAAGTAATCAAACCGATTATTCGAGCGAATATGATGGATGAGAGAACAAAAGTATTCATAAATCCCACAGGACGATTCGTTATCGGTGGACCTGTTGCGGATACCGGACTTACCGGCAGAAAAATTGTTGTGGACCAGTATGGCGGATATGCTCACACAGGCGGCGGTTGTTTTTCCGGTAAGGACCCCACTAAAGTCGACCGTTCGGCATCGTATATGGCGAGATATATCGCAAAAAATCTTGTTGCCGCAGGAATCGCAAAAAAATGTGAGGTGCAACTTTCTTATGCTATCGGTATTCCCGAACCGATTTCGATTTTTGTCGATACTTATGGCACCGGTGAAATTTCCGAGAAAGAGCTCGAGAAAATAATCAGGGAAAATTTCCCGCTAAAGCCATTGGAAATGATAAAATATCTCGACCTTAGAAAACCGATATATCTTAAAACCGCATCTTATGGTCATTTTGGACGAGAATTACCCGAATTCACTTGGGAAAAAACCGATAAAGTTGATAATCTGAAAAAATACCTTTGATTGTAACCGAATGTCTATTCGATTAGCCCATTTATTCCATAAGGACAGTTTTTTTCAGTAATTCCAAATTTAACTTGACATTGATGTCTATTAAGTTATGATGTTTAGTTTTTTAATTTAGGAGGCCATAATGCTATTATCTGAATTGATAAATCCATCGCTTGTATCTTGTGAGCTTGTGAGTAAAACAAAATATGATGTCATCGATGAATTAGTAAATCTGCTTGTATCCGAGAATATCGTCGAGAATAAAGAAGAATTCATCGATAAAATTAAAATAAGAGAACAGGTTGAATCCACAGCTATCGGCGATGGCATAGCGATACCTCATGCGCGGTCCTCATCGGTTAAAAAATTAGCGGTGGCATTCGGTAAATCGAATGAGGGTATCGATTTTGAATCTGCCGATGAAAAACCTGCACATCTTTTCTTTATGATTGCCGCTCCCGAAAATGAACATCGTGAATATCTTCAAGCTGTAGCGAAAGTGGCAAGATTTCTCAGATGTAATGGAAATAAAGAAAAATTACTCGCAACAAACTCGAACGATGATATAATGAAAATTATATCGGCATTCGATAATATTCCTAATGATAAAATGCCTGTAGAAACCAAAGAAGGAAGAGTCATCTATACACAGAAATGAATACCATTTTTATAATCGGAATTGCTATAATTTTGGGTATATTCGGTGCCAAAATAATAACCCAAATACGCTTACCATCTGTAGTGGGATGGTTATTTGTCGGTATAATTTTCGGACCATCACTTCTGAAAATTTTTGACTCAGACCTTCTAAATCAATTGGGCTTTATATCGGATATCACTCTTGGACTAATCGCATTGCTTATCGGTCTCGAATTGACTATTCCTACATTGCGGAAACTCGGTGGCGGGATTGTGACGATAATATTTGCCGAATCTTTAGGAGCATTTTTTCTAGTAACAATCGCAACCTATTTTTTGACACATAATTTTCCGCTGTCTTTATTATTTGGAGCAATGGCACCGGCATCGGCACCGGCTGGAACCGTCGCCGTTCTGCAGGAATACAAGGCGAAAGGGACATTGACGAGTGCTTTGCTCACGGTGGTCGGCGCCGACGATGCTCTGGCGATTATAATTTTCACCTTCGCAAATGGACTCGCCAAGGCATCTCTAGCTCATCAATCTTTTTCGGCAATCGCTCTTTTTGGAAAACCGATAATAGAAATTTTTCTCGCTGCGGGAATAGGTTCTGTTATCGGTTATTTTTTCATACTTATGTTTCGAAAAACAAGAGCAATAGAAGCATTGCTGCCAGCCATAGTAGGAACAGTGTTTATATGTATTGGTTTGTCGAAATATTTCCATATATCTCTGATTTTGTCTAATATGATGATAGGAGTGGCCATTGTAAATTTGCGACCTGGTTTAGGGAAAAGGATTTCCGATAACCTCAATTGGCTTATGCCATCGTTTTACATAATATTTTTCATATTAGCGGGTGCACACTTAAAATTAGGTCTTCTAACCAAACTCGGTTTAATTGGTATCGTTTATATGATTTGCAGAACAGTAGGATTGATGGGAGGAGCTTGGCTCGGTGCTATACTCGGCAAACAACCTCCCGTTATTCGAAAATATCTCGGTTTGGGCATCTTATCGCAAGCGGGCGTGGCGGTCGGATTGGCATATCTCGTAATTAGAGAACTTTCACCGTTCGGGGAACAAGGTCAAAACATGGGCTCATTGATTATATCTGTTGTCGCAGCAACAACCGTGGTTTTTGAAATCATAGGACCGATTACGACAAAGTTCGCAATCACGAAAGCGGGCGAAATTGGAAAATTGCCAGGAAAAGATTGAAAATAACATAGGAGGATATATGTTCTTATTCCTTTTGATATTGCACAATGAAGAATATCTCGAAGATGTTTTGTCTGGTCTTATCGAAATCGGTATCGAAGATGCGGTGCTTATGGACACGGAGCCATTGGACAAAGCACTTGCCTACCGTGTTCCTATTTTCGCAGGAGTGAGATTCGGGCTATCTGGGAAATCGATATCGAAATTTATCATCGCTACAACCTATAATCCCAATGCGGGAGAAGAACTTGTCGCTATGCTGAAAGAAGTCGATATCGACCTCGAAGACAAAGGAGTTTCAAGAATAATCACAATTAAAGCTGAATCGGTCATTGGAAAACCGAACGAAATCGAGGAAATTTAAGGGTAAAGTATTTTTTTCACAGCCATTCGCCTGCACCTTTAAGGTGTTCTCTTCGCATTGCTTTTTTCTGAATCCCGATGAAGTCGGGACATTCCCTACAATGCTTGATTAATCAAAATAACATTTCAATCATTTAAGAAAGCTGCACCTTTCATGTATTTTTTGTGTATTGCATTTTTCTGAATCTCAATAAAATCCCGACAAGGTCGGGACAAAGTAGGAATTCATCGTCGCACTGCGGAGCTATAATGGGATAATTTCATACTGTTCTTTACAAAATCGAGTATAATTTACTATGCTGTGAGTGGATTTTCCTTAAAATATTTTTTACCGAGTGAAAAACCGAAATCGAGCGCTTTCAAATTCAATTCGAGATACTTCGAATTCTCGAATTTATCCTCGACTGCACCCATAATAGAACCTTTTGAAACAATACCCGTATATGATGAAACAAATCCAAGTGCGATAATATTTGCCACAATTTGATTGCCAAATTTTTTCTTTGCGAATTCGATAAACGGTATATCTAATGTTTTAGCTGTGCCCATCTTCATTTCGACAGCATGTTCATCGGCAATAATTAAACCTGTCTGTTTGACATGGGCAGAATGTTTTTCGTAAGCGGTATCCGTAAAAGCCACTAATAAATCGATTTTATTGCATTCCGGGAAATATATTTCGGAATCGCTGATAATGATATCGGCTCTCGTTGCACCGCCGCGTGCCTCGGGACCATAAGCTTGACTTTGACTGACATTCTTGCCATCGCCGATAGAAATAGCCTCGCCTAAAAGCATACCGGTAGAGATTATGCCTTGTCCACCTGCACCCGATATCCTTATCTCGAACCTTATTATCGAATCGGGCAAAAGATTCTTTCGAATTTTATTATTCTTTTTCGATGAATATTTTTTATTCTTAGATTTCTCTGTCATTTTAATCCTCCGATTTCTCTTGGAGTTTTTCGCTTAATGCATAAACTTGTTCGGTATATTCGGGTCTTATTTCATCACGGAATATCCCTGTCGTTATTTTGCCTTCCAATTCTTCAGGAGACATTTTCTTCGCCTTGGAAAGTGGAACCGCCACTTCTTTTTGCCAAAGTAACATATCTACCGGGTCGGGCATACCATTCAATCTTCCATAAAGCACAGGACATTGTGAAATTATCTCGACAAATGAAAATCCTTTGTGCTGTAAAGCTTTCTTAATATAGTTAGTCGTCTGGATAATGTTATAAGTGGTGCTTCGAGCAACAAATGTCGCTCCAGCAGCCAATGAAAGTTCGACAGCATCGAATGGCGGGTCGATATTACCATAAGGCATCGTGTGAGCTATTGCACCGATAGGCGTTGTCGGAGCTACCTGTCCGCCTGTCATTCCATAGATGGAATTGTTTATCAAAACCATCGTGATATCGATGTTTCTTCGACAGGTATGAATAAAATGGTTGCCACCGATAGCCAAAGCATCGCCATCACCGGAAACCACGATAACATTCATATCGGGACGAACAAGTTTTACTCCGGTAGCAAATGGTAATGCTCTACCGTGAGTCGTATGCAGTGTATTGAAATCGAGATAGATAGGCATTCGACTCGAACAACCGATACCAGAAATGAATGCGATACTGTCTTGCGGCATTTGCAAGTCGTGTATAGCACGCAATATCGCCCCCATTATAGTGCCATCTCCACACCCTGCACACCAAACGGTAGGAAATCTTTTCCGCCAACGCAAATATTCATGTATTTCAGACAGTTGAGTGCCCATAAACTTCCTCCTTTATAAAATAAACAATCTGCTCGGGTTCGAGCGGATGACCATCGTATCTATTTATTGGAATAACATTTATAGTATGTCTTATATTCTCGCGAACAGCATGAATCAATTGACCCATATTATTTTCGGCAACGAAAACATATTTAGCTTGTTTTGCTGCAGACATAAGCGGACCATCGGGGAACGGCCAAATAGATTTTAATTCGAGAAAACCTGCTTTAATTCTCTTTTTACGCAGTATAGCGACAGCACCTCTTGCAGCCCTTGCAGCGCTGCCATAAGCAACGATAAGATATTTAGCATCGGTAACTTCATATTCTTTCCAATTCCAAATTTCTTTACGATGAGTAATAATTTTTTCCCGCAGTGCATCTAATCTCTCGATTACTTCGCTCGGCACCGAAGTTGGAAATCCGGTTCGGTCGTGAACCAAACCTGTTATGCTATAGCGAAATCCCTCGCCGAATGGAGCAGGATGAGCAGTATAATCGTTGGGAATGTCATAGGGAAAATACCATTCGGGTGGAACTTTTGGAAACGGTCGCCTAATTTCTTTAATGTCCTTTTTCATGCGCAAAATAAGTTTTTCACGCATATGTCCGATAAGTTCATCGAGCAGAACAATTACAGGAGTGCTTAATTTTTCGGCGAGTTCGAATGCACGAATTGTGGCTTCATAAGACTCCTGAACACTCGATGCCGCAAGAACAACAGCGGTATAATCTCCGTGAGTTCCCCATCGAGCCTGCATAGTATCGGATTGCGCAAGCTTAGTCGGTAATCCTGTCGATGGTCCACCGCGCTGGACATTAACTATGACTATCGGAAGCTGTGTAATGTAAGCAAAACCGAGATTTTCCTGCATCAATGAGAAACCAGGACCCGATGTCGCAGTCATAGATTTTGCACCTGCGGCGGATGCTCCAATAATCGATGCAATCGAAGCGATTTCATCCTCCATCTGAATGAAAACACCGCCGACTTTGGGAAGTTCTCGAGCCATTCCCTCGGCTATTTCCGTCGATGGTGTTATAGGGTAGCCACCAAAAAATCGGCATCCGGAATGAAGCGCACCCAAAACAACAGCTTCATTCCCCTGGACAAACCTTACAGGATGTCCATCGGAAGTAGTTCTATTTAGTGCCATTTTCGCCTTCCCTCCAGTTCTGATTTTTTACTATGGCAAAATCAGGACAGATTCTCCAGCATAAAGAACAATATGTGCATTTATCCGGATGTGCCATATAGGGTTGTTTATCTTCGTTTTCCTCGAGAGCACCTGTGGGACAGATAGCAACGCATAATCCACATTTCTTACACCATTCATAGAAGAAAATTAGCTTACCCGCAAGATGTGGAACAGCTTCGACAGGATGCGATATCACACCCGATTTAATTATCCGTTCCGCCGAGGGCTTTGTAATTTTTGACATCGATGCCTCCTAATGTGATTTAATCTGGTTAGTTTAAGATACCAGTATTTATAGTCAAGTCTTTTTTGATAAATATTTCACTTTTTATTAAAAAGTAATTTCTATTTCCGAATAATCGAATATTATTATTAAAATATGGGAAATTTATGGAAAAAATTATTTTATCCACATCCAAAAATCGGATTGGCATTGGGTTCTGGAGGCGCTCGAGGAATCGCTCATATCGGAGTATTGCAGGCAATCGATGAACTGGGATATAGAATTGCCGCACTTTCTGGTTCGAGTATGGGTGCTATAATTTCTGCAATGTATGCCTATGAACCCGATTGGCGCAAGGTCGAGGAAATACTTTTAAATTATCTTAAACAGAATAGAGATAAACTCGATGAATTCGAGATTTTCAAAAGCACATCGGATAGTAAAAAATCGCGCATCAAAAGTATTCGTTCGAGCTTTTATAAATTCAAAATGTATTCAAAATTCATCGGGGATACTCATATCCTAAAACAAAAATTACTTCGAGATTTCATATCGTCCGTTATTCCCGACAAGGATATTAGCGATTCCAAAATCCCGCTCGCAATCGTTTCCTATGACCTTATAAGTGCAAAAGAAATCGTTTTCACCGATGGTTCTGTTATCGATGCTGTTGTTGCGAGCAGTTCGATACCCGGAATTTTTCCCCCTGTCGAACACGATGAAATGCTACTCGTCGATGGCGGAGCAATTTCGCCCGTTCCTGTGAATGCACTTAAACAATTCGATTTGAAAAGAATTTTCGCTGTCGATGTCTCTCCCCCATCATCGAAAATCCCCAAATGCGACAATGGAATGGATATTATGATGCGAGTTATCTATGGTAATACTGAAAAGATAAAGGAAATAGAACTCGCAAAGGCAGATAAAATAATCGTTCCAAAGATTATCGGACTTCAATGGTGGAGGTTCGAGTATTTTAAAACGATTAAAAAACGCGGCTACGATAAAGCGATGAGTGTATTAGGAAAATCTCGATATTAAATTTATTTTAAAAACAAGCAAATGCTTGCGATAATTTTTTTATAAGATATTTTAGTGTAATTATCAATTTCAGGAGGTTATATGGAAAAAATATGGCGGGAGATTCCGCAAATCGAGGGCATTAGCGATGAAAAACTGCGAAACAAAGTTAAAATGTGTTTCGAGGAAGCTATAATCCGCGGCGGATGGAATGAGAACGATGCTTTCTCTATACCGTTCACACTGCTCATTCCAAATTGTCCGATATCGCTCCTTCAACACATATCGTCGGTAACACAGATTGCAATGCAAAGTGCCGAGGAACTATCGAGCAAATTCCCTGCATTCGAGTATGATAGGGATATTCTAATCGCTGGCGGTATTCTTCACGATGTCGGTAAATTTCTCGAATATGCAAGGGATAAGGATGGTAAAATCGTTAAATCGGATTTCGGGAAATTGGTGCGTCATCCATTCAGCGGAGCTGCACTCGCTTATGAAATGAAATTGCCTGCAAAAGTTGTTCATATAATCGCTACTCACGCTCACGAAGGCGATAAGGGTCATCGGTGCACAGAATCGATTTTGGTCAATAAAGCCGATTTTATCACATTCGACACGATTAGAGAATTTATCGGTGAACAATGACGAGTGAGACGATACGGGAACAAACTGATTCACCCGAGGAAACCGAACGATTCGGCGAGACATTTGCAAAAAAACTTCATAATGGGATGACAGTTCTTTTGTTCGGCGAGCTCGGTGCGGGAAAAACAACACTGACAAGAGGGATTTGCAGAGCATTCGGTATCGGCATAGTCAAAAGCCCGTCTTTTGTTA
The DNA here is from genome assembly GCA_021162205.1 of bacterium. Classification (GTDB taxonomy): domain Bacteria; phylum UBP14; class UBA6098; order B30-G16; family B30-G16; genus JAGGZE01. Next base: position 3,049 of record JAGGZE010000023.1, on the reverse strand, counting down.
TGGTGAATATATATTCGGGACAAGGTATCGATATATACCATATCGATTTATATCGAGTTCCCGAACTCGATGCTGAAACCGCCGGTGAAATCGGCGAATATATTTGGAATGACGATGCAATCAAAATTGTGGAATGGGCTGAAAATTTGCCCGATGACATTTTATCGGGGGAAATTGTTTCGATAAAAATTAAAAGAATATCTGACAATGAACGAGAAATCATTATCGAAGAAAATTAAAATTAGTTAGATAAAGTGATTTAGAGTAATTAGATATATAGAAAAAGAGGAATCTAAAATGATGAAAGTAATTGTAAATGTTCAACTTCACGAACGACGAGTCGCTATAGTCGAGGATAAAAATCTCGTAGAGTTGATGATAGAGCGTTCCGACCAGCGCAGAATTGTCGGAAATATATATAAGGGAATTGTCGAGAATGTTGTATCGTCATTGAATGCGGCATTTGTCGAGGTCGGTCTTCAAAGAAGAGTTTTCCTGCATATTTCCGATATAGCTCATTTCGACCCATTCGCCGATGCCGAAACTGAGGAAGATGATGAATCATTTCACCAACCGCTTGTGAAAAATTATGGTGTGCATATCGACAGAGTGCTGAAAAAGAAACAGGAAGTATTGGTTCAAATTGTCAAAGACCCGATGGGAACGAAAGGTGCAAGATGCACTACCCAGCTTTCGATACCGGGGCGCTATCTCGTTCTAATCGCAGGACCGAAACATATCGGTGTATCGAGAAGAATAAGCGAACGACGAGAACGTTCTCGTCTGCGAAGAATAATCGCAGATACAAAACCCGAGGGTTTCGGTGTTATCATCAGAACGATTGCTCGCGGTCTTCCCGCCGAGGCACTGATTCAGGATTTGAATGGTCTTTTGGAACAGTGGGAAAAAATCAAGAGAAAGGCACAGGTTCTTCCAGCAGGTTCGCTTATATACCGCGATGCAGGACTTATACCCGCTCTCGTGCGAGACCAATTCTCCGAGGATGTGCAGGAATTTATTATCGATTCGCAGGACGAATACAAAAAAATAATCGCCTATGTAAAACAGGTTGCACCGAATCTATCTAACAGAATCAAACTATATAATGGTAAAGAGCCAATTTTCGAACGGCTCGGTATCGAAAAACAAATCGACAAAATGCTATATCGTTCGGTGAGATTGCACAGTGGCGGCGAGATTGTAATCGATATTACCGAAGCACTTATCGCAATCGATGTCAACAGCAGCAAGTCCACGAAAAAGCGTGATTACGAGGATATGATTCTTAAAGTGAATCTCGAAGCTGCCGATGAAATCGCTCGTCAACTGCGGCTGCGTGATTTGGGCGGTATCATCGCTGTTGACTTCATCGATTTGGCTCGAAAAGAGAATAGTGAGAAAGTAGAGAAAGCATTCAGCGAGGCACTCAGAAACGATAGAGCAACCAAACGAATTCTTCCGATGAACGAGTTCGGAATGATAATTATCACTCGCAAACGAATTCGCCAGTCGATAACATCGCGAATCACCGAGCAATGTCCTGTCTGCCGCGGTGTCGGTTCGATATATTCCCCCAGCACTATGGTCGCATATATCGAACGATGGCTTATACACGCGACAGGACATTTCAAGGGCAAAGCGATTATGCTGACTCATCCATCTATCGCCGAGGAACTGCTTTCAGATAATGGTCAGCGAATAACGGATTTCAGCGAAGCTTATGGAATTCGATTGGTCGTTTTCGCCGATGTCTCGTTCTCGCCAAATTCTTATAGAATCATATCATCCGAAACGGGTGAGGATATTACGGATAGCTATTGAACCCTTCGGCTCTTTTGAGCCCTTCGGCTCTTTTTAATGGCGACTTTTCTGACAACCGAGTTGTCATTCATTGTCGCCGAGAAATTTTGCTTGAGCAGGTGCAACAGGGAATTTCACTCTGGTGAAAGGCAAGTTGCACAATAAAAACAGGCGAACGCCTGCCCGAAGGGATGGGGATTCCCCTCATCCTAAATCCTTCTCCCATTGAATGGGAGAAGGACTTTAAGGAAATGCTCGGCATCTGTTCCTACTCCCACTTGTTGGGAGAAGGTGTCCCGACTGGTCGGGACGGATGAGGGAACCTGCGGTTCTTCTTGATTGGTGATAATTTACTTGATTGAGCTGGCGTTGCAAAGGAATTGTTCCTGAATACCATGTGGGTAAAGCAGACATTATTCTCAAAATAAATATTTTGACATTTTAATTTTTATCGTTATTTTATTGGGTGAAATGAGAATTACTATTTTTCATATTGTATCGTGAGTGAATTTTTTGTGCAAAAATAGAAAACAAAATAACGGAGGTTTATCATGAGAAAGAGTGTGTGGTTCGTTTTACTATTGGTTGCGCTTCTTTTTGCTCAGATTCCAAGAACGATGAATTATCAGGGCAAACTAACTAATTTTTCTGGTGTGGCGATTACAGGAACGCATAATGTGCGTTTCATCATTTATGGTTCTATTGGTGGAACAGATTCGCTTTGGTGGGAGGACCATACAGCCGTTGAATTTCAGAAAGGGCTTTTCTCCGTTAATCTTGGCTCAATAAATCCGCTTGATATTCCATTTGACCGGCAATATTGGATGTGCATTTCCATCGATGGCACATTACTTTCCCCTCGAATGGAATTTACTTCATCGGCTTATGCTTTTCATTCAGCTACTGCAGAAGTAGTGGGTGATAGCGCAATTATGCAAGATGGCGGAAATATTATTTTTAACAACTCTATGAATGTCGGAATAGGCACCGCAACGCCATCGGCTAAACTCGATGTAGTAGGCAATACTCGAATCACCGGTATGTTAGAAGTTACAGTGGGAATCGACCCGCCTTTCATAGCATTTATTCCTCAAGCGACTCGACCAACTGCGGAACCCAGTCATCCGCATAGACTCTGGGTAGATGAAAGTTCTCCGGGAACTCTATTTTACTATGACGGTGTCGAGGACCATCCATTGACCGGCGCTGGTGGAGGTTCAATCGACACATTCGTTGCGCATTGGGATTC
>JAGGZE010000151.1 GCA_021162205.1 bacterium | reverse complement strand
TCGCCATATAGAAAAAGGCGAAAATTCCAATAATCTTATGGAACGATGGTGGGGAAACACAATCATAGATGGAACTGCTGAATCTGAAATCATTCCGCAACTTACCGAAATGAATTTGCCCGTATTGAACAAATCTACCTACGACGCATTCTATAATACCGAACTCGAAACACTTTTGAGAAATAGAAATATAAAATGGGTGATAATTACCGGTGTTATGACCGACTTATGCTGTGAGACTACTGCGAGAAGTGCATTCCTGCGAGGATTTATGCCGATAGTTGTCGCCGATGCGACAGCGACTAAAACCGAGGAACTTCACATTTCAGCGTTAATGACACTTGCACATGGATTCGCTGAAATTACCACTACGAAAAAAATATTGGAGAATTTTAAATGCCAAAAATTTTAATAGTCGGTGCAGGACCTGCTGGTATCGCTGCCGCATTGGAATTAAATAGAAGAAATATTCCATTCGACATAGTCGAAAGAAAGTCTATCGGTGGTTCGGCTCGAAATGCAAATCTAATCAGAAATTTACCGGGTTATCCCGAATCTATATCGGGTGCGGAATTTTCCCATCGAGCAGCAGAACAATTCAAAAATCTCGGTATCGATGTCGTTTATGAAACTGTGAATTCGATTGAAAATTATGAAAATAGATTTAAGATAATTAGAAATGGAATAGAAATTTTTTACGATGCGATAATAGTCGCTGCTGGCACATCTCCGATACGAGCAGGTTTCGATGGAGAAAGCGAACTTTTTGAAAAGAAAAAATTATTTTATGAAATCACAAAATTACCGAAAGTCGAAAATGCAACAGTAATCGGTGGCGGAGATGTCGCATTCGACTATGCAATCACACTTTTTGAAATGGGAATAATTCCAAAAATATTATGCCGTTCACAACCTCGACCGATAGATTTTTTAATGAAAAGCACTAATTCAAATCGAATCGAGATTATCGCCGATACTCGTATCGAAAAAGTTCGGATGAATGAAAATGAACGCTTAGATATTGTTCTCGACAATGGTTCTATTGCAGAAACCGATGTAATCGTTGTCGCTGTCGGTAGGCAAGCAAATACAAAATTACTTGGAAATTTCGATAAATTTAATATATTTCCCGATGGCAGAACAAATATTGCTGGGATTTTTCTTGCCGGTGATATACTTCATCCATCGATGAGACAAGTGTCGCTCGCAATCGGCGATGGATGTCGAGTTTCGATTTTCGCAACTGAATATTTGGCTAATTTCATTAAAAGGTGATAAAATGGAAATAATCGCATCCCGTGGGAATAAGGACATAGCAAGAGTTTTCGTCGGTAAATTTAATAATAAACTCGTCGAGTTTGTCGAATCTCGCCAACCGCCTTTGCTATGGAATGAAAAATGGGTGATTATCGTATCGGTTTCTTTCGGTTGCCCGATAAAATGCAAATTCTGCGATGCTGGCGGCAATTTTGCAGGGCATCTTACCGCTCGGCAAATGTTCAAACAGGTCGATTATTTAATAGTCCAAAGATACCCAAATCGCACCGTTTTAGTGCCGAAATTAAAAATTCAATTCGCAAGAATGGGCGAACCAGCACTCAATCCCGCTGTAATCGATGCGATGAAAATGATAAGCGAAAATATTTATGCACCGGGACTTATATTTTGCATTTCCACTGTCGCTCCCACCACGGCGAGATGTGAGAGTTTTCTCGAACAAATCGCTGAAATTAAAAATAAAATGAATGGAAAATTCCAACTTCAATTCTCGGTTCATTCGACCGATGAAAACCAACGGAATGAATTTATCCCGATTAGAAAATGGCAAATCCCCGACATTGCGAAATTTGGCGAAAAATTTTGGTATCCAACCGATAGAAAAATCACGCTGAATTTTGCCGTGTCGAAAAATACCGAATTAGATGCCGATAAAATTGTCCAATATTTCGACCCGAATCTATTTCTAATCAAAATTACTCCCATAAATCCCACAGAGTCGGCAAGTTCGAACAATATCGAAAGCGCATTTACATTCGATATCGATAAGAAAACCGAGAAATTTATCATTTCGCTGCGTGAAAATAAATTCGATGTCATTATCTCGCGTGGCGAATTCGAGGAAAATTTCATCGGAAGTAATTGCGGGCAATTCGTGAATAAAATCCAAAATTCGAATACCTTTAACAAAAATCATGAACGGCATTATGGCAAAAAATATCGCTTAATACACCTTTAAGCAGGCGTTCGCCTGTTTTTATTGCGTTGCGTCCCTGACAACAAAGTTGTCATTCCCTGCAATGCCTGATTAATCAAAATAACCATATAAAAATGTCTGGGCGACAATGAATTGCTGATTCCATCAGCAAGAAAAGTCGCCATTAGAAAGAGCTGAAAGCTCAAAAGAGCCGAAGGGCTCAAAACTTTTACTCGACAAAATCTCTGCAATCGGTTTTATTATTGCAATAACGGATTCAAACCAACGAGAGTGGAAAATGAATTGGAAAAAGACGATAATATTAGCACTTATTTTAATCATCGCCTCTGCCGGATATTGGTGGTTCGAGGT
>JAGGZE010000092.1 GCA_021162205.1 bacterium | reverse complement strand
ATTTTAGCCGATATAATCGATGTGGTAAAAATTTAAATATTCACTCGATGTATAAAAAAAGCATCCCGAAAATTCGAGATGCTGTTCGTATAATCCGCTTCACATTAGAATTTATTTTATCAATACCGCTTGCTTGGTGATTGTCATATCTCCCATTGTTACTCTAATCAGATATATTCCACTTCCAATTGATTTATCGGGATACCAGATGAATGTGCGGTTCCCGTTCGTAGGGGTGGTTTCTCGGGTTCTTTTTCTTTACCGCGAGCCGCCTCGTGCGCTATTTCATCTCGTAGGTTGCGCAAAATTGTCGAAAGAGGCATCCGTGAGCGCCTGCTCGTTCTCTTCGGTGAACTCAATCATCTTGCGGATGAACGCCAGTTTATGGTCATGCGTCAAACTCATTCTACGCTTCCGTTTCTTTTTATGAATAATAATCGATTTTTCTTCATATTCCAAGCAAAAGAGCACATTTCCATAATATCTTTCGGTTTTTCCTGAAAGAGTGCGAATATTAAAACTTCTTTATGCTTGCGTTTTTCAAAAAATAGTTTTTTTTGCATTTTGATTCTAATCGGGAGGAATAAATATGTATAAGCAAATTATTACGACAGTGTTTCTTATAGTCGGTGTGATTTTCGGTCAGCAGAAATCTGATGAGAGCAAAAAAGCGAAACCGCCGCAGGAGTTCACACTCGGGACGAATCTTTTTCAGGGCGGCGACCTTAAAGGCGCTATCGAACTTTGGCAAAAGGCACTCGAAAAAGATAGCACACTCACGGCTGCGTGGTTCAATATGGGCACAGCTTACGATATGCTACATCGAGATTCACTGGCTCTAATTTGCTATAGAAATGCTGCAAAACTAAACGATAACGATGCCGACCCGTGGATTTATATGGCTCAAATCTATCGCAGGCAAAAAGATTATCAAAATACTCAAATGTGCTATGAAAATGCAATCGACAGGAAAACCGACGACCCCGAATTGTTCAACAGTCTTGCGATTGTCTATGACCAACTCGGCGATTATCAATCTGCGCTGTCGATGCTGAATAAGGCGATTCGACTCGACACGGAATATTTGAGTGCGATGGTGAATAAGCTCGTGGTTCACAATCACGCAGAGAATTATGACAGCACGATTTTCTATGCGAAAAAGTTTGTATTAAAATTTCCCGATGAGCCTGTGAGCTGGGTTCAGATGGGAATCGCATATCATTATACAGGAAATGATGCTGAGGCATTAAAGTCGGTGGATTCTGCTCTCGTGATTTATCCCGATTTGGCATCGGCACATTATTATAAGGGACTTATTCTTCTTGGATTGAAAAATTCCAGCGATGCACTCGAGGAAATCGGCAGAGCTATCGAACTTGTGCCTGATTATCGCGATATCGCCGCTCGTGATGGCGAACTCGAACCTGTTAAAAACACCAAGCAGTTCAGGGATTTGATTGAGGAGAAATGAAATTTCCAATGGAATCGAAGGTTGCGATAGTAGGTGCTGGAGCATGGGGAACTGCATTTGCGGTTCATCTCGCGAGACTCGGGATGAGACCGCATCTCTGGGTGCGTGAAACAGAGGTTTTGCAATCGTTCGAGAAGGAGCATCGGAATTCTGTGTTTCTGCCGAAAATCGAAATTCCCGAAAATATTATTCCCACACCGAGTCTCGACGATGCTATTTCAGGGGCTGAAAGAATATTTTGGGTCGTGCCGACTCAATTTCTGCGAAATATAGTGAAATCCGCAAATCCCGAACCCGATGCGACTCATATCGCTATGTCCAAGGGTATCGAGCGAGAAAGCTGGAAATTTCCATATAGGATACTCGCCGAAACATTTAATAGCGAAAAAATTGCGGTGTTATCTGGACCGAGTTTCGCCGAGGAAGTCGCTATTGGAAAGCCGACCGTTATGGTTTCGGCATCGAAAAATTTGGAAATTTCTATGGAAATCCAAAGTTTAATTTCGGATATACATTTGAGAATATATCGCAGTTCGGACCCGCTCGGTGTTTCATTGGGTGGTGCATACAAGAATATAATCGCTCTTTCCGCAGGTATTTCCGATGGGCTTGGACTCGGTCAGAATACTCGTGCCGCACTTATCACAAGAGGATTGTCGGAACTTGTGCGACTGGGAATTACACTCGGTGCGGAAAAAGAGACACTTTTCGGAAGCGCAGGTCTCGGCGATATGGTTCTGACCTGCACGAGCAGTATGAGCAGAAATTATTCGGTCGGTTTTGAAATCGGTAAGGGCAAAAGTGCGAACGACATTCTCGGTAATATGAAACAGGTCGCCGAGGGAATTTTTACTACATTCGGAGCGATTCATTTCGCTGAAAAATTCGGTATGGAACTTCCGATTACTCTATCGGTTCATCGAATCGTCTGGGAAAATCGTTCGCCTGTGGATGAAGTCAGAAATCTTATGGCGAGACCGTTGAAAAGCGAATGGTGAACCCTTCGGTTCTTATTAGGGACGACTTTTCTCTTAATCCCGATGAAATCGGGGCCTCCCGACAAGTCGGGATTCCCTGTCGCCGAACCATTCGGCTCTTTTTGAGCTTTCAGCTCTTTTTTAAATGGTTGAAATATTATTTTAATTAATCAGGCGTTGCAAAGGAATGTCCCGACTTGTCGGGCAGGGACGCAACGCACAAAAAACACCTTAAAGGTGGGCGAAGCCTGTCGCCCAGACATTTTGATATGGTTATTTTAATTAATCTGGTGCAACAGGGAATTGAGCAAAGCGAAAGGAAAGTTGCACAATAAAAACAGGCGAAGCCTGTGAGATTGGAGGATAAAATGAATGCAGTCGAAATTTTAGAAAAACTTGTGTCTTTCAAAACCGAAAGCACAGCGGGTGAGGATTATACCGAATGTGCGGATTTTATCGCCGAATCATTGGAAACTCTCGGTTTCGATGTGAAAATTATAGATGGTGGCAATGGCGATATGCCAAAGCCGAATGTGATGGCTGAAAAAAATACGAGTGCTGGCAACACAATTTTATACGCTTCGCATTTCGATGTTGTTCCTGTCGATGATAACTGGCACACAAATCCGTGGAAGTTGACCGAGCAAGATGGCAAACTATTCGGCAGAGGTTCCTCCGATGATAAGGGTGCTATTGCTGCATTTGTTGCTGCGATGGCAAATATCGAACCGAAAATCGGCATCAAAGTTCTTTTCACTTGCGATGAGGAAATCGGCGGTGGAGATGGTCTCGGTTTCATCACGGAAAAATATGCCGATTGGTTAAAAGATGTATCGCTTGCCTGGATTGCGGATTCATCCACCGAATTTGTCGGAATCGGTTCATCGGGTGTGCTCGGTGGAAAAATTGTCGCTCACGGTAAGGGTGGACACGCCGGCTATCCGCATAAAGCCAATAATTCTATTCACCGTTTGCTCGAATTATTGACAGAACTTCGCATATATGAACAAATTGCCGCACAAAATCATTCTGTTGCAAAATCGCCGCCCGATAGTCCATATCGTAATGTCTGGGAAAGATTTTCGATTACGATGCTTTCCGCAGGTGTCAAGACGAATGTGATTCCCGAGACAGCCGAGGCTCGTTTCGATTTGCGTTTTTTGCCCGAGGGAAACCGTGCCGATACCGAAAGTAAATTTAGTGAATTTTTCGATAATGTGAGAAATAAGCTAAATATCGATGCCGAACTCGATTTTCTCTATGGTCATCGAGGATATTTGCAGGAAATCACGCCAGCAATCGAGCAGTTCAAAGCAAAAATTGCGAAAGCATTTTCCAATATCGGTTTTGCAGCAGAACTCGGCGGTAATGATGGACCGTTTTTGCACAATCTCGGTATCCCGACTATCGCATTCGGGGCAATCGATTCGGATTCAGGTTTTCATATGCCCGACGAATTCATTCGTATCGAAACCCTAAAAAAGATGGTTAAAGCGGTGCAGGAAATATATAATATTGTCCCTCGATGATAACTATGCGAATAGGACAGGCGTTCGCACCTCTTCGGGTGTTTTCTTCGCATTGCTTTTTTCTGAATCCCGATAAAGTCCCGATAAAATCGGGATAGTATGCTACACCCAATCAATAAAGAACAAATCCCAAATATAAACACTCACCCAACAAACTCGATAATTCTACCTCGGGGTGGATACTATGTAGGTAAAGAGTCCGATTTTTTAATTTTTTGGAGCAGAAACATTGGCTTATTCACCGATATCGAAATATTCAACAGGGTCTTCGATTCCCGATTCGGCGAATGCCTTTCTGCGAAGTCGGCAGGCAGGACATTTCCCACATTGTTTTTTGCCCCCGAGATAGCACGACCAGGTGAACTGGTATGGCACACCGAGTTTTGTGCCGAGTTGGACTATTTCGGATTTGCGCAAATGCAGAAACGGTGCGATTATTTCCACAGAACTTTCAGGTCGACGACCGAGATTGACCGCTTTATTCATCGCATCGACAAAAATTTCCCGGCAATCTGGATAACCCGAACTGTCTTCCTCGACAAAACCTGTGAATATCGCTTTTGCACCGATAATTTCTGCGTAGGCGGCAGCGAGCGAAAGCATAATACCATTGCGGAATGGCACATAGGTCGATGGGATTTCATTTTCGGATGGCATTCTCTGTTGAACTGGAATAGATTCATCGGTCAATGCCGAGCCGCCGATGATTTTTAAAAAATCCATCGGCACTACGAGCGTTTTTTCGGTATTATAAAATTTTGTCAGATTATCGAATGCCTGTCGCTCTTTCAGCCGATTTCGTTGTCCATAGTCGAAATGAATCGGCGCTAACCGATAACCCTTCGATGCTGCGATACCGAGTGCTGTCGCACTATCCATCCCGCCAGATAGAAGTATAACCGCTAAATTTTTCATAATCATTTTGGAAATCCCACAGGCATAATATACAGCGGTTCCTCTGCGATACCGAGTAGTTTTTTTACTTTATTATCGTAGAACGCACCTACCATAACAGTTCCCAACCCGATTGCTTCGCATTGTAAAGATAAATTTTCTCCGATATGCCCGGCTTCTATAGCGACATATCGCATCGCTCGGTCGCCATATTTATGCGAGGTTCGTTCATATATCGCTGAAAGCACGATTGTTGCAGGAGATTGTTTAATAAATGTTTGTGAATTACAATTATTCGCGATATTCACACGAAAATCACCATCCTGAACGATTTCAAGCGAATGAGTTTTGGGAATGTAATGATAGATACCGACATTTAAACCCTCGATATTTCCAGCAACGAGATATATCTCGAATGGATAAGTAGCTCCCGCCGATGGTGCAGCACGGAAACCATTCGCAGTATCGGTAATTCCCTGACAAGCCCATAATAGTTGAGAAATCTGGTCGATTGTAAGCGATTTATGTGTGAAATCCCGGCAACTGCGTCTTTTTGAGATTGCCTCCTCGACCGACATCGTGCCTGTTGTTTTCGGCGACGGAAGTTTTATAGATTGTGCCATTAAAATCCCTCCCAATAAAATTAATATCGATAGAATATTTTTCGCCATTATTAACTCACAATTTAATCTACCTGTGCGTTTTCATCGATGCCGAGAAATTCACGCCATTTTGGATGAAATGGCATTGCGCGGATTTTATGAACCACATCCTCGATTATTTCATTCGATAGGTCACCGCGGAAAAGTTCCCTAAAAAGCATAACCATAAGTTCGCGTGGTGTAGCATCGGGATAGAAATATTGCAATCTCGCTAATATCAAATGTTTCCCCATAGCGAACATTTCCGAACATTTACGCAATTTCTGTTCGGGAGTAAGCGAACGCCACAATTTTTTCATCATTTCGTAGGCTTCGGGTGCCGTGTCGATAGGTCTTGCCATAGTTCGAATGTCCCCAGTTTTTTTGCCCAATCGGTTATATATTTTATATCTAAATCTATTAAATCAACTATTGCGATTATATCATTTCTCTGCTGCTCGGATTCTCCCAATTTCAACCAATTCAATTTAGACAACACCAAATGTTCAGGATAGTTTTTGGTATTATATTTTCAATCGAAATTACAATGTCGATGTCTTGTGTGAATCTATTCATTCCCCATATAAATCCAGCCACAGAGCCTGTTATCATATATTCTATCGCAACGCTATCGAGTTTATCGATTACTCTAAATAGTGCATCCCAAAGAGCTGACAATTGTTCATTATTTCTTGCCATTACCGGTTTTGCACTTCCTCGATGAGTTTGTCTATTGCCAGTTTTACTTTTTCCTTGATTTTTGGGAATTCGTCTTTCACCTGTTCCGATGGCAGATATTTCGCTCGTGCAATAAGTTCGAGTTCGGGAAGATATGCTATTTTGTCGAATTGAACATTGGCGTCGAGAGCTCGTTTTGCCTCGGGTTCGAATGAAAGTATCAAATCGAGCATAAGTCTCTGCTTATCTATCGGGCAATATGTGTCGGCATCGTGAAATGCGTGCTGCTGCAAATAGTCCTCACGGATGGATTTTGCGACCTCGAGAGTTAATCGGTCATTTTCTGGCAATGATTCCGCACCGACAAGACGCACAATTTCCTGAAGTTCGGCTTCTTTTTGCAGAAGTGCCATAGCATAGTTCCGTTGCTCGATAAATTCCTCGCCGAGATTTTTCTCATACCACTGGTCGAGATTATCCTGATACAGCGTGTATGATTCGAGCCATGAAATAGCGGGAAAGTGCCTTTGATAAGCGAGTTCAGCTTTGAGCGACCAAAAGACTCGAACAACACGGAGTGTGGACTGAACTACAGGGTCTGAAAGGTCTCCACCGGGAGGTGAAACCGCACCGATGACAGAAAGTGCACCCTCACGCTTATCCGAACCGAGTGTTTCGACAAACCCAGACCGTTCGTAAAATTCGGCGATGCGGCGACCGAGATATGCAGGGTAACCTTCCTCACCGGGCATTTCCTCGAGACGACCCGAAATTTCTCGCATCGCCTCAGCCCATCTCGATGTGGAATCCGCCATAAGTGCCACAGAATATCCCATATCGCGGAAATATTCTGCGATTGTGATACCTGTATATACAGATGCCTCACGAGCCGCAACAGGCATATTCGATGTATTTGCGATAAGGACTGTTCGTTCCATAAGCGGTCTGCCCGATTCGGGGTCGATAAGTTCTGGAAATTCGGTCAACACATCGGTCATTTCGTTTCCGCGCTCACCGCAGCCGACATATACAATAATTTCGGCATCGCACCATTTCGCTAACTGGTGTTGAATAACTGTTTTCCCAGAACCGAAAGGACCTGGAACGCAGGAGGTTCCGCCCTTAGCGACTGGGACGAATGTATCCAAAATACGTTGACCAGTGATAAGCGGAATTGTCGGTTTTATTTTTTTCTTGTATGGTCTCGGAACACGCACAGGCCACTTTTGCATCATCGTCAATTCCTTCGTTTTGCCATCGTTATCTTTTAATATGCAGACATTTTCCTCGATTGTGAAATTGCCCTCATCGATTTTTTCGATAGTTCCCGATACTCCAGGTGGAATAAGAATTTTATGCTCGACAATCTCGGTTTCCTTAACTGTGCCGATAATATCGCCCTCTACGACTTTGTCTCCGATTTTAACAATCGGGACAAAATGCCATTTTTTATCGCGAGACAGTGAGGGAACATCGATACCTCTCGTGATGAAATCGCCTGTTTTTTCCTTAATGAAATCGAGCGGTCTTTGAGTGCCATCGAAAATAGATGTGATAAGTCCAGGACCGAGTTCGACCGATAGCGGTGCACCTGTGAGATACACGGGTTCGCCGACACCGATACCACCTGTTTCTTCATAAACCTGAATCGATGCGGTATCACCTCGAAGTTCGATTATCTCGCCGACAAGATGATGGTCGGACACGCGAACGACATCGAACATCCGTGAACCCGACATATGTTCTGCAATTACGAGCGGTCCAGCTACTTTTATTATTTTACCAATTTTTTCAGCCATTAAAAACCTCCAATATTTTCATTTTATTGCAATATCTATTCAATTCTGTCAATTATTATTCGATGAGTGTAAAGTTCATAAAATAAATATTTAATTTCGACTATCCTCGCCTATTCTTCCGCAAGAATATCTCTTCCGGCGGCTTTTTTCATCGTATCGCGGATTATCGATATCCCGAGTTTCTCCGAACCAGAAACCGATGGTATTAAAATTATCGCGGGCAAATCCTTATCCAAAAATTCTTCCATTACAGGATGAATTCTTTCGAGTAAATTTTCCTGCACGAAAATTATTCCGAATTCTTTCGAGTTCGCAAGATGACGCAGCAATTTTGCGGCATCATCATTCTCCGCTATCGAATGTGCCTCGATACCTATCGCTTTAAGCGGAAATACTGTGCTCCAATCGCCGATTGCTGCAATTTTATTCCAAGACAACAGAAATCACCTCCTTAATTGCATCGAAACTAAGTTTCGCACTTTTTGCACGAAGAATTGTCCGCAAAGAACCGATTTCTTCGAGTTTGATTTGTGCATAAGCCCACAACAATTCCGGTCCATAAGAGCAAAATTTTGTGTATCTGTTCGATTCGATAAGTTTCAAGCGGAAAAATATATCGAGCGGTGCAAGTTTCCCAGAAAATGCCAATCGCATCACATCTGGAAGTCTGCTACCATATTCGGTATTCGAGAAAGTGGATGGTATGCTTTCGATATCTAATTCGACCGAATTAGTAAATTTTTCTGCGGGAATATCTCCACAATCGATATAAATTTCCCCAAAAAGTTTGTGCGGCAATTTCGAACGGATAATCCTGACGAAACTTTTGATATTCACCCAATCGGTATAAATTGCGAACCATCGTCTGAAAAATTCGCTATCGGGTAGAATCGAGCCAAAATATTTTATATATTCTCTATCGACAGTAGAATCGATTGCCACAGATGAGTGAAACTGCAAAAAGGATTGTTCTGCTGCAGAAATTGCATCTTTCAAACATTGTGGCAATTCGGATTTCTCACCGTTTAACAAAAATTCGATTTGTCGAGTCAAAATATCCGGTGGAATCGTTCCCCATCGCAGCAATTCTGGAATTTCGGCATCGAGAAAATGCGATTTCAAATATGTTCGAGTATTCGCAAAATCGAATTTCAACGGTAGGGTGTCAGTAAATTTTTTGTCTTTCGATAGTGTTTGAATATCGGTGAAAAGCTGTTCGGTTGCGGTATCGAGAGCATGTTCGGGATTCTGTTCGCTGCCGCCGTATCCGATTTCGGTCAGCACCGTGCCGATTTGATTGACATCGGCATCGAAAACTTTCTGGTAATCGGCGCGGTTCAAAAGATAATTCTCGAATCCGCGAATTACTCCCGATGCATAAGCATATTTTGTATCACCCTTAAATAGTAATGGTGTTTTCATAAATTCTCGTTCCTTAATTTTTATCCGAATAGTTCTTTGATAACATTTTCCTCACTATTATCGCGGATTTGCGAAAGAATAGCATCCATTGTAACATCGTATCGGATTTTTCCTATGTCCAGAATGAAACCGCGTAAATTATCATCGGATTTTTCCAAATCGAATTTCGGTTCGATACCTGTTTTCTGTTTAATTTTACCGTTAGCGATTGCTATAAATTCATTGTTTAATATATCGGCATCCTTCGCTACAATGATTTTCCCAGTAGTTTCGTCGAGTTCCGCCAAAATATCGGCGAAAAATTTACGATATTTTTCATTGTCGAAATTTTCGATTTTTTCTCTGACCTTATCGTAGAATTGTTCGAGTAATTTTTGTTTATGAGTGAGCATGTTTTGAGCAAGCACAGATTTTTGATGGTCGATTGCCCGCCGATATGCTCGTTTGCGGTAGATTTTGGATTTCTCATCAGCATCGGAAAGCATTCGCTTTTTTTTATTCTCGAAATCTTCCTCGAGTTTCTTCACTTCACCGATATATTTTTGCTTAATCTGTTCAGCTTCAGCAGTGGCATCCCGTTGAATTCGTTCTATTATTCCTTTTACGCTCACAAAACCCCCTTATGTTAGTTATGAGTTATGAGTTAATAGTTTTTAGTTTTTAGTTTTTAGTTTTTAGTTCCCAATTCCTCACAAACGATTGTTATGAGCAATTATTTTACAAAATAGATAACTCACATTTTATAAAAGTCTCACTATAAGTAACTCAACACTTAACACTATTAACTAAAAACTATATTTACTATACTTTGCCGACCATAAGAATACTTGCGATAAGTCCCAATAGTGCGTAAAATTCCACGAGCACCGCCATAACCAAAGCTTTACCGAACTGCCCCGGGTCTTTTATAACGAGACCGATTCCGCCTGCGCAGACTTTACCCTGCCATATACCGGACACGAGTCCTGCAAATCCGACAGGCAGTCCAGCGAAGAAAAGATGCCAGCCCACATCGACATTCATTCCGGTAGTAATTTTCCCGATGATGATTACAGCGACAGCGATACCATAAATTCCCTGAGTTCCTGGTGCTGCTGCAAGCGGTAAAAATCTTCCAAAAAGTTCGGGTTTTTCCTGCATAGCTCCGGTCGCCATACCGCCTGCGATACCGATACCGATAGATGACCCGATACCTGAAAGAACAGCTGCAGTTCCAGCTCCGAACAATATCAGCGCAATCGCATCCAATTTGAACCAACTGCCACCATTTGCAGCGACACTACCACTCTGTGCCCAAATTCCTGTGGCGATCAAAATAATTCCTAAAATCAGTGTCAACCTCGCAAGACGCATCGAAACCTCCTTTATTTTTTCAATTTAGAATGTAAAATCATTTTCAATTTGATAAAATACCTATGGGAAAGCTCTTCTTTTAAGAAGGATTGTCCCCGAGAATGCTTTCCAAAAATAATTTTTCGATTTTTCTATCGGCAATCACTTTTGCCCCAATACAATTACAAACGGTGAAATCCTTATGCCTGTGTTCTCGATAGATTTTTTAAGTTCGTTCAATCGTTCGACAATAGATGATTTTCCCGATTTAATCATTTTATCGGCTAATTTCTGTAAAATATCACAATAACTTTTGATATAATCCTGTTCATATTCTATGTCATCGGGATTTTCATCTGTGATAATCTCGATATTTTTTATTTTAAATCCAGTATTTTCTACAATTTTTATAAAATCCTTTTGACGATATAGCGGAAAATGATTTTTGCCATCGATTCTATCCACCGATACTGCGATTTCGTGAAATAAAAAATGATTCCGCTGTTTAGGTGTCATCTGTTTTTGAGGAATATCGACACCATCGGCGAGATAGAGATAGCCATTGTTTTTCAATACCCGATACGATTCGGCAAAAACAGCGTAAGGATAAGTATAATGATGCAGCGACCAGTGTGAAATAACGCAATCGAAAGTCGAATTATCAAATGGCAAACCCTCACCATAAGCCGCGACAATATCGAAATTCTCGGTTTCGGAATAGTGTTTTTGAGATTCATCGCTAAAAACAACTTTAGTTTCAGGCTCGACACCGACAACATAGTCGAAAATCTGCGATAGTTCACAGGCGATATATCCTCTGCCAGCGCCGAGTTCGAGAATTTTCGCTGCATCGAGTTGTTCGAGTATTTTATGTTCGACTGGATGAAGTGACATAATCAAATTACCTCGATACGCTTATATTTCCGTCTGAATGGGTCGAATGGTTTTCCACCCGATTCATAAAATTTGCTAAAAAATTCCACGAACTGCAATCTCGTTGGATGAACGAATGCTCCAAGCGATGAAAACAGGCAGTAAAAAATATGCCCCCCGAGTAAAATAAAAATTCCAAAAACGAGCATAATACCCTGCATTTGAGTTGCCATTTCGGTAATCACACCAGCCACGATAGCGGTCGAGAGTCCAAGTGCTGTGATTCGCACAAACGAAAGCAAATCCGAAAATACACCGATAATACCATAAAGACCATCGAAACCGAAAGCATTACCAATAGATTCACCGATACCTTTGTTTGCGAGCGGACCGAGAAGAAGATGACCCAATATAACACCGACCGCACCGATTTCGAGTATTAGAACTCCGATTTGTTCGAGATAGCCGAGTTTATCCGGTAAGATATATCCCATCACGAAAAGTCCGATTCCCAATGTAATAGTTATCCATGACAATGCAATTATTAAGCTGTGAATTATGCCTATAATATTTTTTGATTCCTTGATATTTACATATCCGGCGATAAGAAAACCGATTGAAAGTTGAATAATTCCCAAAGCGATAGATAAAACGAAAAATTCCATAATATCTTTCAGCGGGTCGAATAATTTGAATTTGAGAGCGAATGCAGCAAGACCTGTTGCCTGCGCAGGTTCTGGCATTTTAATGCCGAAATATCCACCTGTTATAATACCTGCACCGATTGTCAGAATCCCGACATATAAAATCAATCTGAAAAATTGTTTCGACGATGATTGTTTTATTATCATTAAACCGAGGAGGGCGATTATAGTCAACATTAAACCATAGCCCGCATCGGTGAGGCACAATGCGAAATAGACCGCGAAAAACGGTGCGACATACGGAGTCGGGTCGAGCATTCCTTTGCGAGGACGACCGTATAGGTCGGTTATTATCTCGAATGCTTCGATAAAAAACGGATTTTTCAGTGCGACAGGCGGGTCATCCTCGGGAAGTGTCGGAAGTTCCATTACTTCGACAGCATCGAATGCGGTTTCGAGATGCTTTTTCAATTTCATAAACTGTTTCGCAGAAATCCAACCTTGCATTGAAAATGTTTTCTCGGTATGTTCGGATTCGGCAAACATACGATAGTTTTCGAGAATTTGTTCATGATGGTCGCCGATTGTCCATAGCGATATTATATGTTTCGATAATTTGTTCGCCTCATCTGAGATTTTCGCAAATTCTGTCTGCATATCTGCGATATCGGCTTCGAGAGATTTTATCTCGGCAGCGGGTGTTTTTTTGAAATGATGCGGTTCCCAATGAGTGAATTCGACTTTTGTCAAAAACGAATCCATCCATTCGGAAATCGAATTGTGAAATGTTATAATGATATACAGTCCTTCACGGCATCTCGCGATTTCTTTCCAGAAAAGAAGTGGCTGTTCGATTACCTCACTCTCGAATGCCTCGATAAAATTAGTCGGTATCGTTCCCATTCCGACTTTGCAGTGAACAGTATCGCGAATTACTGCAAGTGGTGTGGATAGTGTTTCCCAGGGTTTTAACATATTGATAGATGCTTTGGCTCGTGCGATTTTTGTGTTAAGTTCATCCCGTCTTGTTTTCAGCTGTTCGACTTTTTTGATAATCGGTTCAGAATTAAAATTCTCGACAATAGCGAGAGCTTTCTGGGGCGACAGAATAGGTCGTTTGAGTGGTTTGTCCAAAAACTCGATTAAAAAATTCGATGCATTATCTATTTCCCTGATTTTATTCTCGATTTCAAACGATTCTTCTTTGGGTTGCGTAATAGGAGTAATATGGACAGCTCCTTCACGCTGAAGAGTTTTCAATATCTCCGAACTATCCGCACTATAGCCGATAATCCCGATTTTTTTCATAGGAACGGTTGCCATATCAAATCTCCTCGATAACTTTTTCGATTAGAGAATCTAATTTCTGCACAAATTTTTGTGATATTTGCTCGATTCGAGTATCGGTTTCCTGTGTAAGTTTCTCGATTTCACCTCGAGCATCGTTTTCGCCGGCGATTTTTGCATCGTCGAGAATTTTTTTTACCTGTAAATCTAAACCGGCTTCGAGTTTTGCTATTTCATCTTTTTTATTGGACACGAGTGATTTCCCATTTATTTCGGCATCGGCAATTAGTTTTGCCGATTCCGTTTCTGCAGATTTAATTTTTTCAACAACATTATTCATATTCTCTCCTCTATTTCAATGAATTATCATTTTTTTATCAACATTTCCTATGAGTTATCCACATTATGTTGATAAGTTGAATATCTATGCGAAATCGAACAAAGATTTTTGCTCGATTTTAATTTCTCGCTTTCCATAGTTAAAAATTTTCTTCTTTCATCTCGCTTGTGCCATTGAATCTTGCACCCTGTTCGATTACAAAAATTTGCGTCGTGATATTGCCATTCACTATCGCGGTGTTTGTAAGATGAACACGCTCGGGTGCGATAATATCGCCTCGAACCTCACCCGCTATATGCGCGCTGATACAATGTATACTCGGAGAAATTACAACCCCTTTCGCACCGATAGTTATATGTCCGCTAGCGGATAATTTGCCGGATAGCTTGCCATCGATTCTTATGCTGCCGGCAACCGTTAATTCGCCATCGAGTTCACTTCCGTCGCCGATGATTGTGTTTAATTGCTCGCTATTGTTTCGACTCGATATGTTTCCAAAAATCCCCATTTTTCACCTTAATTGTTTAAATAAATTAAAAAAACATCATTTTGATAATTTTGGCAATATTTTTCTATTTAATTTTTTTCAAAAACGGGTCGATAGGTTTTTTATCATATCGTAATTCATAATGAATATGTGGATGAATCGTTTTCCCCGTTTGACCACTATATCCGATTACCGCTCCTCGTTTGACAGGGTCGCCGACCGAAACATTTGCTTTTGAAAGATGACCATATATTGTCCGATAGCCATTGAGATGGTCGATTTCCACATATATTCCATAATCCTTATTTTCACCGGTGTCGGCAACGATACCATCTGCGGTGGAATGAACAAGTGTGCCACTTGGAACAACTATATCGATACCCGAATGCGGTTTCTTGAAAACCCCACCTGTTTCACCGAATTTCGCCGATATTACACCATCGGCAGGAAGTCCGATAGGGATATAAGCTTCTCTTCGTGCTTGGTTTTGTAAATATTCGGATAATTCTGGCAGTCTGCTATCGAGAACGAAAATCGAACTCCTGTTCATCGCAGTCGGAGTATAGCTTTGCAGATTCATTCCCGACGATTTTTTCCTATCCGCGACAAGAAATGCCTGTTCCATAAGCGATTTCATCGCTCGCAATTCATCGAGTTCTTTGCGAAGAGTATCTGCACGAACGAGTGCTTCTCTAAGTCTGCCATTTTCGGCGATTAACTCGTGCTGACGGTTCATAGAATGAGCAAAAATTATTCCAGCAACGATTCCAGCGAAAAGAAACATCCAGCCAAGAAATATAATCGCTATAATACCTATCAATTGCCATCGTTTCAGACGAACTGCAAAACTTCGCTGAGCACCCTCCGGCGCGAAAACTACCGATATGTATTTCCTATGCGGCATAGATTATTCGCTTAATTTATTCACGATTTCTTCGAGTTCTTCATCGGTGAAAAATTCAATTATTAGTTTGCTTTTTTTCTTATGAAGTTCGATTTCGACCCTCGTTCCCAAAGCCATCGATAGTTCTTCCTCGAGAACGAGAATTTCGGGAGTTTTTCCACGCTTTTTAGCTCCCGTTTTTCTTCGGGATTTCCCCATAACAAGGACAGTCAATCGTTCGATAGAAAGTCCTTTTCGAACAGTAAGTCGAGCGAGTCTGATTTGTCTTTCACGATTTTTTTCCTCGAGAAGAACTATCGCATGCCCGATTGTAATTTTTCGCTCGCGTAAAAATTTCAATATCGGTTCTGGTAATTTAAGTAAGCGAATAGCATTAGCCACTCTCGGACGGCTTTTACCCATCCTTTCTGCTATCTCAATCTGGGTAAGACCGAATTTTTCGGCGAGCATCCGATATGCCCCCGCTTCCTCGATAGGGTCGAGGTCCTTGCGCTGAAGATTTTCAACCAATGCGAGAAACAGCAATTGCTGTTCGGATGGTCGTTCGGATAAAATAATAGCGGGAATTTTATCCAATCCCGCGATTTCCGATGCACGCCATCTTCTTTCACCGGCGACAATTATAAAATTTTCACCATCGGGAGCGACGAGTATCGGCTGTAATATCCCCTGTGCTTCGATAGAATTTGCTAACTCGACAAGCCCGGCTTCATCGAACTCTTCACGCGGTTGAAGTGGATTCGGCGCGATTTTCTCGATTGGAATTTCACGCAATTTCTCGTCGATAGGATATTCACCCAAAATATCATCGATTATCTCTATGGGCAAAATCGTATCGAGCCCTTTTCCAAGTCCTCTATTTTTCGCCATCTATAATCTCCTGTGCAAGTGAAAGGTAATTTTGCGCTCCTCTCGATGAAATATCGTATAAAATTATCGGCTTTCCATAAGAGGGCGCCTCGGCAAGTCTAACATTCCTACTTATTATTGTCTTAAAGACTTTATTTCCAAAGTATTTTTTCGCTTGCTCGACAATTTGTTTCGATAAATTTGGTCGAGGGTCGAACATTGTTAAAAGAACTCCCTCTATTCGCAAATCTGGATTGAGCGATTTTTGAACTTTTCGAAGTGTAACAAGCAATTGCCCCAATCCTTCGAGCGAATAGTATTCGCATTGAATCGGGATAATTGTCGTATCTGCGGCGACCAAGCCGTTCACTGTCAAAAAACCGAGCGATGGTGGACAATCTATAATAATATAATCGAATTTATCTCTAATTGTTTCGAGTTTTTTGCGGAGAATATATTGCATTTTCGGCTTTTGAGTAAGTTCGACCTGCACACCGACAAGCCGTATGTGAGAGGGGGTTATCGATAATTCTTCGAGCTCGGGATATTCGACAATCGTATCCTCGATATTCACGAAATCACAAAGCACTTCATAAATTGTGGATTGCATTTTCCCAACTTTTATTCCAAATCCAGTAGTAGCATTTGCTTGCGGGTCGATATCTATTAAAAGCACCTTTCGCTCCGCCGCTGCAAGCGATGCCGATATATTCACCGCAGATGTGGTTTTTCCCACACCTCCCTTTTGATTCGCTATCGCAATAACTCTCGACAAATTATCCTCCAATATTTTTTCAATAAATAAATATAATCTATAATGAAAATTTTTGCCAATGAAATTTTTCTACGGAAACTTCTTTTGAAAAAGAAGTTCCCCCAAACCCCTTCCAGAAAACTCTGGTATTTCTACCGTCCAGAATGAACGGGACACCAGAAAAGAGCCATTCGACTCTTTTTTAATTGTTCAAAAATTTTTATTCCATGACATTGCAATGAATTCCCGGTTTCATCGGGGAGAAACGCAACGCACAAAAAAACAGGCGAACGCCTGTTATGGCATTTCGAGTTCGAGTGTATCGGTTGTGAATAGCCAATATCCAGAGCCGGGTCGGATGTAATCCGCGATATTATAATTTTGTGATTCGGCATCGAAACCGAAAATCTCGCTGATAACATCGGGCAAGTCGGTTATTGTCGAGCAATTCACTGCGATAGATGGTGCGCCGATTAAGTTCCAACCGCGATAGAGTGTATCGGTAATATTTGTCGCCTCTCTCGTCCCGTTGATTGCAACAACTGTATCGAGCGGCGATATTAGAAAGAATCCGATGCCTGCGGTAACCGTATCGATTTCATAAAATTCTCTCGTAAGGTTATTCCAAGCGTAGCCGTGCGGAACACAGAAAGGGAACAAATCCGCAATCGCAAATGTATCGGAGAATGGGACGGAGAGGAGATTCCAGCCAGTGAATAATTCATAAGCCATAACAGTGTGGTCGGGGTCGTATTCGTAAGCACCGATATCAGGTGCAAGTCCGAGAAAACTATCTGGTGGCATACCTATACCGACATCGATATATGGCGAACAAGATTGTAAATGATAATTCCATAAAGCAGTATCTATGAAACAAGGATTGTCTGTGTAAATCAGCGTATCTGGGTGACTGCTAAAAGGATAATAGCAGTTGTAAATACGATGCCATCCACCATTGTCGTTTATAGTATCTGCAATAATAGAATTTTTGAAATACACATTACTATTTGAAGTTAGTGTGCAATGATACCAATCCCAAGTTTCAAAGTATCCAAGTAGTGCAACACCATTATTTGCGAATGTGCAATACTCAAAGTTAGCCACTGCATCAATATCCATTTCGGGCACAGCCTCACAAGCCCGAGTATTATGGTGAAAAAGACTTCTTTGTATTCTGTGTTCTGAATTACCCAGAAAAAGAAACCCTTTAGTGCAATGATGAATATTCAAAAATTCGCCTTGAATGCTCCACCCATGAGACCCATTGTCAATTCCAATATCGCAGTATCTTATTTCAACATTAGATATTTTAGGAACTTCAAAAACCCCAATACGGCAACTTTCAATAACTGCATACTTAATTTCGCTTGGGTGCCATATGGTTACTCCTCTAATTAAAACTGGTGCGCTGGAATCACCTTCTATAAATAACCTGCCATAACTATCAAAAACGTGTATTAAAGAATGGTAGGATGAATCTGATGCTAATATTTCCACTCCTGGACCGATTGTTAATGTATCATGAACAGCGACTGAACACTGTCCAACAAAAACATATGGAGAACCTAAACTGTCCCATTCACCAGAGACAATGCCTGATACATAAGTTTGTGCGAATCCAACGCCTGCAAACGCAAGCACCACAGCGATTCCAATCCATATATTCTTCATTATAAACACCTCCATAATGTTTCCAACTGAGGTTATCATCATTTTTACCGATTATTTTCTTTTCGAGCGGCTGAAACCACCTCGATAATCTTACACTTTATAAAATATAATTTTTTAAAATTTTTAACAAGTCGATTCGGCAATATTTTTAAAAAAATTGTATTTAAAATTTTTAACCAAAAATCTAAATAAAAAACTTGCAAATTCGATTTGAAATCATATATTTTTGAAATAACATAATTGGAGTAGAATAAAAATGGCGACATTATTTTCAGATAATTTTAAGAAAACATTGGAACTCGCTCGCGAGGAAGCCGCAAGATTGGGCGACAATTTTGTTGCCCCCGAACATCTGATGCTTGGGATTTTACGGCATAACAGTAATACCGCTATTGAAATACTCATTTCTGCTGGAATTGACCCCGATGATATTAGGAAAACACTCGTGGAAATGATGGACCACGGCGATGAAGGATTTTTTCGGGGAAACATAGTTGTTACTTCACGAGCTCAAAAGATGACGGAATATGCTGCTGCCGAAGCACGCAATTCGGGTTCTCCACGGGTTGGAACGGAACATTTACTGCTTGCGATTCTGAAAGGCAAAGAATCGAAAAATTTGTCTGCACAAGCTTTACTGATATACAATTTGACTTATCGAGATGCCGTTCGGCATCTTGCTGCGATTCGTTCTGCTGGTCGTCAAAAGCGAAAGCCGAGACATTCTAAAAACGATATTCTCGAAAGTTTTTCACGAGATATTACAGCTCAAGCTATCGAAAATAAACTCGACCCTGTTATAGGGCGAAATAGAGAAATCGAGCGTGTTACTCAGATACTTTGCCGGCGGAAAAAAAATAATCCTGTGCTTATCGGTGAACCCGGTGTTGGAAAGACCGCTATTGTCGAGGGTTTTGCTCAGCGAGTCGCACGAAAAGAAGTTCCATATTTACTTCAAAATAAAAAGATTGTTTCATTAGACCTTGCCGCTATGGTTGCTGGCACTAAATATCGTGGTCAGTTCGAGGAACGAATTAAGGAAATTTTGGATGAAATCATAAAGGATGGTGAAATCGTAATTTTTATCGATGAGTTGCATACGATTGTCGGAGCTGGTGGAGCTGAAGGCACACTCGATGCATCGAATATCTTAAAACCTATGTTGGCATCGGGGGAACTGCAGATTATCGGTGCTACTACCGCCGAGGAATATCGTAGATATATCGAGAAAGATGGTGCATTAGAACGCCGTTTTCAGACGATTTATGTCGACCCGCCTTCCTATAAAGAAACTGTTGAAATTCTTAATGGACTTCGCCCTTATTACGAGGAACATCACAAGATTAAGATTACAGATAAGGCGATAGAGACCGCTGTGAGATTATCCGATAGGTTCATTCAGGGAAGATACCAGCCCGATAAGGCAATCGATTTACTCGATGAAACAGGTTCGATGCTCAATTTGGCTGAATATGTGAAACCTGTCGATATACTTAAACTCGAGGCGAAAGTTGCTGAAAAGGAACAGGAAAAACAAAAATTGGTCGCTCAGCAAGATTTTGAAAAAGCGGCATCCATAAGAGATGAGATAATAGTTTTGCAAAAAAATCTTATAAATAAAGAGCGTGTCTGGCATCGGGATAGAGATATAAATCGTCCAACGATGATAGAGGAAAATGTTGCCGGAGTTTGCAGTAAAATTTCTGGTGTGCCGATGGAAGAAATGAATAAGGAAGACCAGAAACGATTGCTTAATATGGCGGATGAATTATCGAAATATCTTGTCGGGCAGAATGATGCTGTCGATGCCATTACTAATGCTATTAAGCGGTCTCGTTCGGGTTTGGGCAACCCGAATCGTCCTGTTGGAAGTTTCCTATTTCTCGGTCCTTCGGGTGTTGGAAAAACCGAGATGGCTAAAGTGCTGACAAAATTTCTTTTCGGCTCGGTCGAATATATGGTTAGAATCGATATGTCTGAATATATGGAAAAATTTTCTGTATCTCGGCTTGTCGGTGCGCCTCCGGGGTATGTCGGTTATGAAGAGGGTGGAACACTTACCGAAGCTGTTCGCAGACATCCTTATTCAGTGGTTCTTTTCGATGAAATAGAAAAAGCTCATCCCGATGTTTTTAATTTGCTTTTGCAAATTTTAGAAGATGGTATTTTGACCGATAGTCTCGGCAGACGAGTCGATTTCAAAAATACTATCGTAATTATGACATCGAATATCGGCACATCGGAGCTTATTTCAAAGCGGCTCGGTTTCGATGGCGATGATAATATTCCGAATTATGAAACGATGCGCGAACAGATTTTATCTAAAGTAAATCACATTTTGGTTCCCGAATTTGTTAATAGAATCGATGAGATAATTGTTTTTCGTTCACTTTCTACCGAGGATATCGAAAAGATAGTCGATATTCAAATAGAAGAATTAAATAAGCGTGTTGCGCATAAGGATATTTCACTTATTTTAACCGATGAAGTGCGCAAATGGCTTGCTAATAAGGGATATAATCCTAATATGGGTGCTCGTCTATTATCTAAGGTTATTCAGCAATTTATTGAAAATGCTCTTTCTGAAAAAGTGCTTGCGGGAGAAATTCCATGGGAACACATTATTAAAATCGAGCTTGACATTAGAAATAATACTCTTATTTTTATCCCCGTGGAAAGTGATAGTAAAGGTGCTATGAACAATATCGATGAGGTTTTTGTTGCTGGGGAATAATTTTTTTTATAAAAAATCTTGACTTAAAACTGATGAGTTCTATATTATTATAAAATAGATGTTGAAAAATTTAAGGAGGTGTATTTAATGTGTAAGTGGATTTACTTAGTTGGGCTATTTGCATTATGGAGCTTCGTTCTGGCGGTGCCGAGTGGTCCTGTTGGAACTGTTCCTGTTAGTCCACCGATGACTACTTCTTTGGATGGTGGTGGTGGAGACCTTCCACCATTTGAATCTATGGCTGATACGACAGCTAATATTTACATTTATGTTACTCTTCGTCAGCCAGAGGGACCTTATGCATCGGGTATCGAAATAGAATCTACATATTGTGCTGCGGGATTCGAGTTCGTTCAAATTAAGGCATTACAGCCGCTTGCGTTCCGTGACACTGCGGAAGTTCAATTCTATATGTTATATAGGACGCAATGGGCGCCATTTACCTGGGGCGATTTGAATATTCTCACATCCTATGACGATTCTATGTGGATTATCGACCCAATCGAAGATTGGTTCACTCATGTCGACCCAGACCCGCCGTATCGTTGGTATACTTATGGTTCTACTCGTGATGAATTCGGTGATACTGTCTGGAATAGGGAGGACATTTGGGGGACTGGATATGGAACTAAGGGCGTTTGCGACCCAAATGTGAACTGGTATTATGTGTCTGTCGCAGTCGATAGCACACCGATGCCTGTTAAATTTTCACCCGAACCATCGAGTCCTGTCGGCGAGGTCGACCAGTGGCTCTACCAAGGTGATAATATAGTCAGCTATCCCGTCGATATTCTTGTAAGGAGAGTCGATAGCTTAGCGATGGTAATGGATACTATCGATGGTATTCCAGGAGCGGAAGAAATTTATAAGTGGAATGCTTCGTCCCAAAACTGGACTCGTGTTGCATATATCTTTTTCGGAAGTTGGAATGGGACCACACCAGTTGCACCTGGTGATGTTTTTCGCGTAATTAAGACAGACCCCGACTCTGTTTTATGGCAGACTCACACTCCTGGGTATGTTCCTTACGATGCAGATATAACAAATCATAGTTTATCGACAGGTGGACTTCCTATGGGAGATAATTATATTATGATGCCCTATCAGGAATATAATATGCTTTTATCGACAAATTCATCTATGTATGGAATCGACTATGTGAGAGCAAAAGATATGCTCGGCGATATTTCCACTGCTACTGAAATTTATAGATGGAATTCTTCTACTCAAAATTGGACTCGTATTGCATATTATTTCTTTGGAGCACCTAACGGGAATACGAGAGTTTTACCTGGCTTACCATATCGCGTTATTGTTAATGGAAATTGCACATGGCCACCCGAATAATATTTAATTTGGATAAAATTTAAGGAGGATAGAAGATGAAAAAGATAGGAATTTTACTGCTGGCTGTTCTATTATCAGCGAGTATTGGGTTCGCTAAAACAGCGAAAGTCGAAAAGACGCTTGATGGATGGTCTACAGCATTTACAATTTATCTTGTTAATGACACATTATGGGGGGTTTCTGATTCGGCTAAACCACCTACTCCAGACCCGGATGACCCTTATTATGTGGATTATGAAAATTATGGTTCTGGAACGCCCACTGATTTCACGGCTATAGATACAGTAGATACTACAATATTTGGTTGGTATGTGAAAGTATGGGCTCGGAAAATGACCAATTCTGCAACTCCTGAACCTGAAAGTTGCACAGTGAATACTAATACTTCTTATTCGAATGTATATTATGCCTATTATAGTGCGGCAGGACCTGGTTATCCTGGATTTACTATAAGTGGTGATTATCAGGTGAATGGCTCTGATTTTTATCCTGAAACTTATCGTCATTATATGAGTATCAATATACCGCTATCTAACATTAAGGAAATAGATGGAATTAATCCATTCGGTTTCGATGACAACGATTCATTGTTTGTGTATGTCGAAGACCGCTATGGAATGTTTAGTTGTTATCAAGTGGAAGCTCCTGATTCTGGTTCTGAATGTAAATATATGACATTTTGCTGGGAATCCAATCCTGGTGCTTCTTGGCCTCTTGCTCCAACCGACCCTTATGGACAACAGAATCCAAGTGTTCTCGATAGTATAAAACGCTCTGGCCCAATTAATTGGGCAGGTGTCGACCCTGTTGATGGACCTTGCCCTACTAGTGTTTCTGAAAAGCCCGTCATTCCTATGGTCCCCACACTTTTCCAGAACAGTCCGAACCCATTCAATGCAGCTACCGATATCGAGTTCTCGATTCCACAGAGTGAAAATGTTAAACTCGTTGTAACCGATGTGCTTGGCAAACGCGTGAAAACTCTTT
>JAGGZE010000143.1 GCA_021162205.1 bacterium | reverse complement strand
TAATAATTATAGTTTTTTATTTATGTTTAATTTGATGGAAATGAGGTAAATTATGATTAAAAGAACAAAACTACAAGGGACACCGATTCCTAAAGCGGATGAAATTAATCGACAGTGGTATGTTGTCGATGCCAAGGGAAAAATTTTGGGCAGACTTGCTTCTGAAATCGCAAAAGTATTGCGCGGCAAAAATAAACCCAATTTCACTCCACATCTCGATGTTGGGGATTTCGTCATTGTAGTTAATGCAAAACATGTTCGTTTGACAGGAAATAAATTGGACAAGAAAGAACATCGCTGGTATACTGGCTATCCGGGTGGTCTCAGAAAAATCACATATCGTAAGCTTTTTGAAAAGAATCCGATTAAAGCTGTCGAACACGCCGTTTGGGGAATGCTTCCACACAACAGACTTGGAAGAAAACTTTTCAGAAAACTCAAGGTTTATCCCGAGTCTAAACATCCTCATATAGCACAAAAACCTGAACAATTGGAAATAGAAATTAGATAAAATTTAATTTGTAAAAGCATTAAATAACGGAGAAGATATGACAAAAGAAGGGATTTATGCGACAGGCAGAAGAAAAGAATCGTCGGCACGGGTCTGGATATTTTCAGAGGGCAGTGGCAGAATAATTATAAATGGGCATAAACCCACACAATTTTTCTGTCGGGATGATTTGGTTATCCATATGTTAGAACCACTTCGTGCTACCGATATGGAAGGCAAATTCGATATTAAGGTAAAAGTCAAAGGCGGTGGAATTTCAGGGCAGTCCGGTGCAATTCGATTGGGAATCGCAAGAGCTTTGGTAGAATTTAACCCGGAACTTAGAAAAGCACTCCGAAAAGGTGGTTTTCTTACGAGAGACCCAAGAATGGTCGAGCGCAAAAAATACGGTCAGCCAAAAGCAAGAAAACGATTCCAATTCTCGAAACGATAACACCCATTCGGGTGTTTTTAGTGTGCCACTTTTCTCCCGACAAGTCGGGATTCATTGTTGCACCGCAGTATTAATGAATTTTGCACCAATTAAAAAAAATCAAATGTCTTCACCCATTCGGGTGTTTTTAGTGTGCCACTTTTCTCCCGATAAGTCGGGTTTCATTGTTGCACCGCGAAAATTCGATGTCGATTATAAATAATCGATTAAATATTACACACACTGTTGCAAGTCCTTGGGTCTCACACAGAAAAGTGGGCAGGACATTTTCAAAATGCAATAGTGGAGGTTAAAACCCAAAGGAGGATATTAGATGTTAAATCTCACTATGGAGCAACTGCTCGAGGCTGGTGTTCATTTCGGTCATCAAAAAAGTCGATGGAATCCAAAAATGAGACCGTTCATTTTCGGAGTGCGCAATGGCGTTCATATTATCGACCTGCGTAAAACACTCAAACAACTTCAACAGGCTTACAACATCATTCGCAACTATTCATCCAAAGGCAGTCTCATTCTTTTTGTCGGCACTAAAAAGCAAATTAAAGACATAATCGCCGAGGAAGCTCAAAGAGCGAATATATTCTGGGTTTCAGAAAGATGGCTCGGTGGAACACTCACTAATTTCCGCACGATTCGGCAAAGTGTTCAAAGACTTCGCCAAATCGAAAAAATGTTCGAGGATGATACAGTCAAACAGCTTACAAAAAAGGAAGCCAATATACTCGACACAAAACGGGCAAAATTGAATAAAGTGCTTTCGGGGATACGAGATATGGAGCGAATTCCCGATGTGATGTTCGTAATCGATGTAATTCAGGAGAAAACCGCTGTTGCCGAGGCGAAAAAACTGGGAATTTATGTGATGGGTATAGTCGATACAAATTGCGACCCGGATATTGTCGATTTTGCGATTCCAGGCAATGACGATGCAATCAAGTCCGTGCGAATTTTAACATCGACTATTGCCGATGCAGTTCTCGATGGTAAAAGTGGAGGACAACTCGGTTCATCCTTCACACAAAAAGAACCCGAAGCCGCACAAGGTAAAACTGTCGAATCTGCTGGAGATACATCCGAAAAAATCGAACAGACAGAAAAAAGCGATGGAAATGAAAATCAAACTGAAAATCCTGAACAACCTGCAGAAGTGACACCGACCCAACAGGAAAATGAATAGAGTTAACCGATTGAGCTTTCGATATAACACTTAACCGACAATTTAATTGTTTAATACAGGAGGAAAATGATGGCAGACATTTCAGCACAAATGGTAAAACAATTGCGCGATATGACAGGTGTGGGTATGATGGACTGCAAAAAAGCGCTGGTGGAATCCAATGGTGATATGGATTCTGCGGTAGAAATTCTGCGCAAAAGCGGTATGGCAAAAGCAGCGAAAAAAGTCGACCGTGAATCGAAAGATGGTAGAATCGAGGCAACTGTCAGTCCCGATAGAAAAATCGGTGCGATGGTAATGCTTTCAGCTGAAACCGATTTCGTCGCAAAAAACGACGAGTTCATTCTACTCGCAAAAAAATTGGCGGAATTAACATTGAAAAACCCTGTAAATTCAACCGATGAGCTTATAAATTTGAATATAGACGATTCCACAGTTAACGATGTGATAATAGCACTTGTGGCAAAAATCGGCGAAAATATCAAGCCCAAAAAGGTTGCTCGATTCAAAATCGAAAAAGAGGGCGTGATTTACAATTATATCCATCCTGGAAACAAAATCGGTGTGATGGTGGAAATAGCGGCCGATTCTCCCGATGCTACTGGAAATGAAAAAGTTATCGCACTTGCCAAGGAAATCGCTATGCAAATCGCATTCTCGAAACCTGTTGCAATCGACAGCGATGAGGTTTCAAAAGATGTCATCGAAACCGAAAAGAAACTTTATACCGAGCAAGCGAAGGAACAGGGCAAACCCGAAAGAGCTATCGAAAAAATAGTCGAGGGCAGACTGAAAAAGTTTTTGAAAGAAAGCTGTCTGCTAAATCAAGAATATATCCGCGATGGCGACCTGACTATCGAGCAATTAGTTAAAAATGTTTCCGATGAAATTGCAACAGACCTAAAAATAAAAAATTTCGCAAGATTCGAGATTGGAATTTCATAATGAATCGTCGAGATAGAAAAAATTCGAGGGCAGGTTTTATATCTGCCCTTATTTTTTTACTTAAATCGAGTTTTCAATTGAGGGAATAATTATTTATAATATCTATTAGACAAATTAAAAAATGGGGAAAATATGTATCGACTTTGGAAAAACAGGAATATTATTTTTATTTCGATGCTTCTATTGCTGTCATTTCTCGATGTATATGCTAAGGAAAAACAAAACAAATCAAAATCGAATGGGCAAATATACAAACTCGATAAAAATTCGGTCGTTTATATGGAAAAAATCGACAATATATTGAATAGGATTCGACTAATAAAGAACTTGCATTTTAAAAAGAATTATTTATTTTAAAATAACAACTTGAGTTGTTTGCTATTTATCCCATTTCATCGGATTGGGTGAAAATTTGTATATCGGGATAATAATATAAATAGACACAATTAAAGGTTTAATTTTATGTCGAGACGAGATAAATACGAGACATCTGCGCAGATGAATTTGACCTCGATGGTCGATATATTATTTATGCTTTTGATTATCGTAATGATAACCGCACCGATAATGCACGCTCAGGTCGATTTATCGCTGCCGAAATCATCCGCAGCACATATCACAGATGAAAGCGCAGTTACTATTTCAGTGAAATCTAATGGAACAGTTTATATCGAGAAAAGTCAAATCACTCTCGATAACATACCCAAAAAGCTTTGGGAACTCAAACAGACTAAAAATCTCAAATCGGTTGCATTGCGAGCCGATAAAAAAGTCGATTATGGAACGATTATGAAAGTTATCGGCGCAATCAAAGATGGCGGTATCGAAGACCTCGGACTTGTCGCTCTTCCCGAACACCCTTAGGGTGTTTTTTGTGCGTTGCGTCCCTTGTCGATAGAATCGACAATTCCTTGCAACACCAGCATAATTATAATTGGAGCATAACCGAATTCATTTGAATTTTTTATTTTTTTAATTTCAAACAAGACACCCTTAGGGTGTTTTTTGTGCGTTGCGTCCCTTGTCGATAGAATCGACAATTCCCTGCAACGCCTGCTCAATCAAAATAACATTTCGCTAATTAAAAAACACGATGTAGGGGCGTATCGAATACGCCCCTAAGAAGAACCGAAGGGTTCGGCGACAATGAATTTCACTCTTGTGAAAGGAAAGTCGCCATTAAAAAGAGCCGAACGGCTCAGAAGTATTTGACATTATAATTAAATATCGTATTTTATAAAAGTTTATATAAACTATAATTAGGAGGATAGAATGACTGGGAAAATGCAGCAGGGAAAACTTCAAATCGAACTACCCGAAAATATTGCCGAGGGAATCTATTCGAACATAGTTCTGATTGCTCATTCACCATCGGAGTTCGTATTCGATTTCGTGCGAATGGTGCCGGGTGTTACTAAATCCAAGGTTCAAACAAGGATTATAATGACACCGCTTAATGCAAAAAATCTTATGCTCGCACTTAAAAACAATATCGATAAATTCGAGCAACAATTCGGTGAAATAAAATCCACAGGAACGAAAATCGAAAAACCGATAGGTTTCACAGAAGAATAATAGAATATGTCTTTTATCGATTGGATAATACCGATTTTATTTCAGACTGTAATCATTACCGTGATTGTGTTTGTGCTGTTGGTTATAGTCGAATTATTATATATCAGATTTACTCCTGCAATCGAGAATAAACTGGTAAAACGGCGAGGAATGCAATATTTATTCGGTGCAATTCTCGGCTCGATACCGGGATGTTCGGGAGCATTCGCAATGGATGCCTTCTATATGGCGGGACTTGTCGGTTTTGGCGGAATTGTATCGGCGATGGTAACAACTTTCGGTGATGAGGCGTTCGTCATTATCGCTCAAATGGCTATTCCCAATTCGGCGATTACTTACCAAAAACTTGTGGTATTATTTATTTCATTGTTTGCACTCGGTATAATAGCAGGTTTTTTAGCGGATAAATATGCTGATTTAGTTAAATTAAAATTCTGCAAAAGATGCAAAATTTATAAACACAAAAATATCGATACAACAGCTATCAGCCATATTTCAATTAAGCATTTTTTCAAAGAACATATCATAAATCACATTTTGAAAAAACATATCCCGAATATTGTTATATGGTTATTTGCAAGTTTGATTGTAGTCGGAGTATTGAATCGAACTTTTAATATGGAAACGATTATCACTCACAATAAATTTTTTCTAATCCTTGCAGCCGCAGTAATAGGAATTTTACCACTATCGGGACCGAACATGGTTTTTATATCTATGTATGCGCAGGGAATATTACCATTTTCGGTTTTGCTCACCAATTCGATAGTTCAGGATGGACATGGACTTCTGCCGATACTCGGATTTTCGGTCGAGGATTCTGTAAAAATCAAGGTTTTTAATTTGGCTTTTGGACTAATTATAGGTTTCGCCGTTGCAATATTCGGTTTCTAATAGCACTTGAAATGAGATTGAAAAATCTCGGTATTAAATAAAAAAGGGGCATATTATTGCCCCCATTTTTTTACTATTTAATTCTATTATTCGCCGAATTCATCGATAGTTTCTTTTTTCGTTATCTCTTTAATCGAACCCTTGTGATGATTGAGTTTGTCGTGATAATCCCGCAGCATTCGCTCCATCTTGCGGCTGACATCGTCGATTGAAACATAAATGTCATCGGTTTCAGATTTTGCAAACATCTTTTTCCCCGATAATAAAAACGAAAGTTCCGCTTGATGACGATGTTTTTCCAGCGTAAGAATCAGCGAGGCATCGATGACATGCTGATAGTATTTCTTTAGTGGGAAAATTTTATCCTCCGAATATTCCCTGATTTCTGGGGTGAGTTCAAAATGGCGTGCGGAAATTCTGAGTTCCATCTTTTTCTCCTTTTTTTGAGTTCTCCTACATTTGCCAATATATGAATAAAAAATAAAAAGTCCATACTTTTTTTTACTTGCCTTTATTTTATTTGCAAATAATTTTAATTTACTTATAATCAATGAATAATTTTTATAGGGAGAAAAAATGAATACTATCGATGACAAGAAACTCGATTCGTCATTTGTCGAGGAGGTTAGGAACACTCCAGGCGGTGAGAAAATCGTCGATTGTTTTGCCTGCGGAACCTGTGCCGCATCGTGCCCGGTGCGCGAATTCGACGAAAGATTCAATCCGAGAAAAATTATCCACATGGTTCTACTCGGTATGCGAGACGAAGTTATGAACAGCGATTTCGTATGGCTTTGTTCGGGCTGTGTAACCTGTCAGGAACGATGTCCTCAGGGTGTTACTATCACCGAACTTATGATGGCATTGAAAAATATCGCAGTAAAACATAACATCGTTCATCCGGCATTTTCGATGCAGGCTGCCGAGGTCTATCGTTATGGAAGACTTTATGAAGTCGGCGATTTGAATGCTCGAAGAGAGAAAATCGGACTTCCGCGTATTCCCGAAGAACCCGACGATATACGAACAATTCTCGATGACACGGGTGTCGGCAAAATCGCTCGTGAGGTTATCGGCACAAGTGATTAAAATAATTTTAATCGATTATTTTAATTTCGGTAAAATTAGATTTTAAAAATATGGAGGCAAAAATGCGCTACGCATTGTTTTTGGGATGTTCTGTCCCGACAAGAGGACTTAATTATGAACTTTCTTCACGCAAGGTTGCAGAAAAACTCGGTATCGAATTTGTCGATATTCCCGAATTCAGCTGTTGTGGTTTCCCGATTCGCTCGGTGAATCAGGATGCAGGTTTCACGATGGCGGCGCGAAATCTCGCTCTCGCAGAAAAACAGGGATTGGATGTAATAACACTTTGCTCTGCCTGCGCCGAAACTCTTCAGGAAGCGAACTATATTTTCAAACATAATCCCGATAAGCTTGCACAAATCAACAAGGAATTGGCGAAGTTCGGATTGAAGTATAATGCATCTATCGAGGTTAAACATTTTGCTCGTTTGCTGTGGGAAGATATCGGTGTAGAAACGATTAAAAAATCGGTAGTCAAACCGCTTGTAGAGGCAACAGTTGTGGCACATTATGGCTGCCATTATTTGAAGCCATCGGAGATTTACGGTAAATTCGACGACCCCGAGAATCCAACGAGTCTCGACGACCTTATCGAGGCGACAGGTGCAACTACGATTAGAAATTATCCCGAGAAAGAAAAATGCTGCGGCGGTGCAATTCTCGGTGTTAAGGAGGAAGACACGGTGAAAATGGCAGGCTCGAAACTCAAATCTATCGTGGAACTCGGTGCCGATGCTATGATTTTGATATGTCCGTTCTGCTCGGTCATTTATGAGGGCAATCAGAAAAAAGCTGAAAAGGAATACGATATGCAGTTTAAGCTCCCAATAATTTACTATCCACAGCTTTTGGGACTCGCACTCGGATTCGAACCCGACGATGTCGGTTTTAAGCTGAACAGAATTAAGGCGAAAGCTTTACTCGAAAAACTTGGATTGCGGAAAAAACCTGCGGCATAACAGTTGCGCACGAACGAAGTCGTAGTTTCAATTGTTTGCTCGAATTTCCATTATTTCAACAGGATTGAGCGCTTGGTGATTACTCTATCTCCTTATTCTATACCAATACTGCATCTGCGGACGAACCATAGTTCCCGCCGAGCAATACGGGGCGATTATATCACCATCGTTCGCGTCCACATTGAGGTCGCTGACTTTGTTCTTTGTTTGTGCGGCAAGACTGACCGATGTTCCAGCGATATTACCGCCATTTGCCCGCAGAAGCCCCGTGCAGGATGACGAACCGTTGCATGATAAAGCAACCGCCACGATGCATACATTATCGGGCAACTGATGTCCCACTGTGGCACTTGTAATTAATCCATTGAACATTCTCAGATATCCAACTCCTTGATTTCCATTTCTACCGCCGCCATCGGTGAAAACCGCAAG
Source organism: bacterium (assembly GCA_021162205.1). Lineage (GTDB taxonomy): Bacteria > UBP14 > UBA6098 > B30-G16 > B30-G16 > JAGGZE01. The sequence goes on along the minus strand of JAGGZE010000143.1, from coordinate 9,674 downwards.
CGATAACCATTTCCCGCGCGCTGCGTCATAGTAGAATTGCAATGGACCGAGATTTGTATCGAATATCTCGATGTCGCCATCGCCGGGGGTAGTTGGCACAGCACGCTCGACCATTCGGAGACGGGATTCGTTACCCGAAGCATCTAATTGAATAGGACCGGCATCAACAGTTACAATGCGCCCTGCACCTGAACCGTTGTAGTCGTAAGCATTATCGAGACTAATGAAATTATGTTCGGTAGTATCGCGATATGCTCCGAGCGTATCCCAGTTGCTGCTCGTTCCTTCTCCGACATTTTCCCGCTCTATCATTAAATAGCACTCGGGGTCTATGGCATATGTTGTTCCATTGGCTCCGCTATATCTATCAGCTACAGCTTCTATATAATCGCCTGCGATAAGGTAAATCATGTTCACAACGCCACTACAAGCTTCTCTTTCGGCTGTAGAGTTATTGCGTAGATAACAGTATCCATCCCCACCGAGCGATGTTGTTCCGTTCTTGCGAATATATGTGTGCATAACCACACGATTGTTGACATTGTTATTAAAGGGAATTTGATAACTTATTTTGTAATATCCTGCATCGCTGGCATAGACACGAGATGGATTTGTTGTATTATCGTGGGCGAATCCATTATCCACACGGGTTTCGTTTGTGAATGGGATGGCAGTTGGACCAGGGTTGCAGTTGGTGTTTCCTCCACCATAAATCTGGCATTTTGGATTTGCCCTCGGTGGGGAGACAGCAAGCCATGTATGGTTTTCATCATCCCAGAACATAAGAGTATCGGGAGCGCTACCAGTTTGCTTAACCCATATCACTCCTGCTGTGTCCGCTGTGGATGCGACTCCCATACGCGGTGCAAGACGAATAGCACCGTTTAGTTCTAATTTCTGTGTTGGTGCATTTGTTCCAATTCCAATCATATCAGCGTGTGCATCGGTAAAGAGTAAATTGCCATCGCTGTTTCCCTTTACTTGGAAATCGAAATCTCCGCCGCTTTCGTTTATCACAGCGGAACTATCGGCAATGAAATGCCCGACACGACCTGTCCCATCGAGCCAGAAATCTGCGCTCTGTGCTGAAGTGTTCTGGTTCAGCACGAAATGGTTTGTAGTATCGAAATATGCTGTGAGCGTATCCCAGACGACTGATGTGTCAGCATAGGCACCCAAGGAATCAAGAATTTGATTGGTCACTGTGGTATCCGCATAGGCATTTAATGTATCCCAAACCATCGAAGTGTCAGCATAGGCACCGAGTGAATCGAGAATATCATTGGTTACGGTTGTATCGGGATATGCGCTCAATGTATCCCAAACAGTCGAAGTGTCTGCATAAGCTCCCAATGTATCCCAATCCACATCGAATGTGATTGAATCGCCTGTCTGTGTGAGCAAGACATTGCTGGATACAAGTGTTACGCTGTCGGTTAGCCACGCACTGCCGTCTGCGCGAATTCGTTGGGAACCGCCGCCGCCGCTTGCATCGACATAAGCTTTCGTTGCTGCATCTTGAGCATTGTTGGGGTCGGCAAGGTTGATGATGTGCAGATTATTCATATCTATGCTATCAGCAAAATGAATTGGACTGCTACTTTTCACCTGACCTATTACGGTTAAGTCACCACCCACATAAAAATCACCGTCAACTCTGCCATCACCACCAATGTAAAAATCGGCAATCTGTGCGGCGGTATCTTGTTTCCATATATAGTTTGAGTTTCCAATTTCGACATTATCGAGCCTTGCATCTTCTTCATCGACCGCATCCTGAATATTTGTTGCGGAAAGACCGCTTCCAGAATTTTTATATGGAATATCTATCGCGGATACGCTATCTGCATCGTTGGAAGCATCGGAATCCCATAGAATTTTGCTTTGCGATACCGAGCTATCGGCGATTGTTAATGCCCATGGTGATGCAAAAAATCGTTCACGAGGTGAAAGGTCGGTCCATGAATTACTCCAGTCATCTTTTATGCTGACTTGCATATAAAGAGTTGTATATTGTGAGAAAACCGTATCGATTCTTTTGCCGAGTGTATCCGAAAACAAGCCATTATCACACCATACTGAATCGGCATCGGTTGTGGGTTCCTGCGTCCAAACAGGAGAACCGCCGACATCTGTTAGATACAGTTCATATTTGAAATAGAATCCACCGGTAGAACTGCCGCTCGAATAATTGAATTTTCCCTGATAATTTATCACCCTCGGAATGTCTGTAGCATAAATAAGCGAAACAAAAAATATAACCACGAGTATTTTTTTACAAAACATATCACTCCTCCTTAAAACCCCTCCTGTAAAAAAACTCACTATTTCAGAACCGTAATTTATATTAAATGCTTACTTTAATTCATTCAGCGAAAACCGACATTTTACGAATACTCCCAAACACTTATTTTTACAGCAATTCGTAAAATAATATTCTAAAATAGATATTGATATTTCTCACAAAATAATTATAATTCATTGTTATATATAACATTATATAATACAAGATATTTTTGTCAAGTAATAAATTGTATATTCATAACTCATAGTAAATACAATAGTTACGATTATTTATGGAATCTATAATTTACATAATAACTTGTTTTTGACTAATTTATTATACAAAAAAAACGAAATAATATAGCGAGAAAATAACTCGATTAAACAACCGATGTGATAGTATCTGCCTAAATGTAATAAAAATTCAATTTAAAATCTTGCTTTTTCTCTTTTACAAATTTTATTTTAGCTTATCTTTTAATAGGGGATTTTCATTTGAAAAAGACAACAATTTTCGAGGCAATCGTTTTTTATATCGCTCTTGCAATTTTAATTATAATTATTGCAACAGGAATATGGTCCGATGCTGAAAATATAGCGATTAATAATTTTGGAAAAAGACAGGTTTTAATCGCTAAGGAAACTGTCGGTGGACTTCGGACTGTTTTGCAAAGTATCGAGGGAGATGCTAAATATCTCGCATCATTTCGAGGTGTTATCTCGATGGACAGAAAAATCACTTATGACCAGTTTTGGGCATTATATAAAGCTCGTTCCTCGATATTGGCATCGCTTACTCGAATGGATTCGGCAGGAACTATTATATATACTGTTCCTCATACTACTCATGAAAATATTGACATCTCATATCAACCTCATATTAAAAAAATTCTATTAAACCACAAACCTGTGATAGGCGGTCCTATAAAAACGGTGCAGGGTTTCGATGCGATTATTTATCATTATCCCATATTTGTCGATGATTCGGTTTTCGATGGCAGTGTTGCCGCTTTGGTTTCATTCGATAGTCTTATAGCTCAATTTTTTCGTCCACTCATTATTAAAAATAAACAGATAGTCTGGCTTGTGAATAAAAATCGCAAAATTCTTATTCATTCGAAGTTTCCTGCTGGATTAAGTTTAGATTCGATATATTCGAATGCCGACGATAATGCACTCACCGATTTTTTGCAGAATTTCCCTCCATCGTCTGAAAACTATTTAATTTATCACGATGAAAATCATAACAGACGAATACTTTCATATTGTCCGATATGGATTGGAGCTGATAATTGGATTTTGGGTTTGGATAGTGATTTATCCAATGTTTTATCCGCTTTTTCATCGATAAGGATAAAAATTATCGCCATTGCATCTATAACATTGGTTTTGATTCTTTTAGCGGTTTTCATTATTATATCCCAAATAGCACGACGAAATCGAATCGAACACCAAAATAAAATATTGAAAATCAAAACAGAACAACGGGAAAAATTGGATTATATTTATCGTTTCGCACAATCTTTATTGTATCCTGAATCCACAAAAGATGCCATTCCACAGATTATCGAGGCGGTTTCAGAGGTTACCGATATACCGATTGTTTTGTCCTGGGTATATGAACAAAATTCGGAAGTTTTAATACCGGGTCCTTTTCTTGTCGATGATTTCAATCTTATGGAAGAACTTAGAAATGCACAAATAGATATCGCAAATATCGAACTCGATACACAAATCGGTGAAATAAATTTACTAAATGTCAAAAGCCATATAACAATTCCGATAGAAGCATTAAGCGAAAATAATCCTTCTTTGGCGGTTATAACTCATACTCTTCGAATTTTGCATTCCTATACTCATATCACTTTTTTATTGCTTAGAATCAGAGATAATTTCTTTGGATGTATCGCGATTCCTAATTCGGTTCGTGGAAATATCGATGCCGAGGTTATCGAAACATTCGAACTCGCTATTTCACAGACTCTTTATATTCGCAAAATATTGAATGAATTAACATCCACTAACAGAATTCATCAGGATATATTAAACACAATCGATAAAGCTGTATTTCTTGTGGATTCCGATTTCAAAATTCTTTCCGCATCGCCGATGTTTTATAGAATCTATGAGATTTCGCAGGAAGCTTTCGGCAAAAATCTTTTTCAAGTTGTCCCCTTTCTTAGAAATTTGCATAGAGAACAGGCATATACCGAGGTTACACATTCCCGAACGAGTATCGAAACAGAGGAAACACATATATTAAACAATGGACGCAAATTATATACTCGAACGAAAATAATTCCTATAATCGAGGAACATTCCGCTGTAAATCGAATTTTAACTATTGTCGAGGATATAACCAATTTCAGGGTTTTGGAGGAACAACTCAAACATACCGCCGATGAATTATCTCAAAAAAATAGACAACTCGAAAAGCTCGCTATCACCGATGAACTCACTCAACTTAGGAATTATAGATATTTTACCCAGCAATTGCCTAAAAAAATTCAATTGCATCGAGATGATGGCAAATCACTTACACTTTTGGCAATGGACCTCGACAATTTCAAAAATTATAACGATACTTATGGACATCAAGCGGGTGATAAATTACTGGCTGAAATCTCGGAGATAGTTCGTGGATTTATGCGAAGCGATGATTTTGCCGCAAGATACGGCGGCGATGAATTTATTTTGGTTCTTTCTAATTGCAATGCTGACGAAGGTATAGAAACCGCTGAAAGACTTTGCAGAAGAATCGCCGATACTCCTTTTCCCGATGCGGTCGGCAGCAGAACCGAACATATAACATCGAGTATCGGAGTGGCACTTTTAACCGACGATATCGCAGATGCCGACGAACTTCTAAGACGCTCCGATACTGCATTATATGTTTCTAAAGCTCACGGTAAAAATAGAGTTACTTTTTATGAGGTAAAAATCGATGAAAATTATTAGGATATCGACATTTATCGTTTTGATAGGTTTTTCAAATATATTGTTGGGCGAATCAGCTAAATGTGGAACACAGCAAGCTTTGCAAAATTATTACACAAAGGGTCGAGCTCGGCAATCCCTCGATTTGCCATTATCCTATGGAACCGAGCATTTTAAATTATGGTATGATACCACAGGCAACGATGCGGTCTATCCCACCGATACAGATGACGATGGCATACCAGATTATATCGAACAGGCGGGAATTTATCTCGAACACGCCTGGAGCATAGTTATCGATTCGCTGGGATATAAACAACCGCTTCCCGATACACTTTGGATTCCCGATACTGCAGATTTTGGCGGCGATGCGAGACTCGATGTCTATTTTTCCAATATGGGCTCGGGACTTTACGGCAAAACCGAACTGCGAGCGAGTCATATAGACAGTATATGCAATAAAGCGACTGCATATATTGAAATTCAATCCGATATGACGAGATTGGAAAGTTATGCCGATAATCCTTTCCCACCGCTGAAAGTTACCTGCGCTCACGAATTTTTCCATACTGTGCAATTCGCATATCACTGTCCCACCGATGCCGAGTATTCGAATTTCATCTGGTGGATGGAAGCTACAGCGGTTTTCAATGAGGAATTTTGCTACGATGATATTAACGATTATTATCTATATCTAAAAGAGTTTCAGGAAAACCCACAAGTTCCGTTATTCGTCAAGGATGCCGGTATCACGACAGAGTATGGCGGTGTTATATTCCCGATATTTTTGGAAGAATTTTATTCGCCCGACAGTGTTCGTTTCACAGGGTATTTAATCGAACGAATATGGGAACTGTGTGAATACGATAGCCCTATTTATGCTGTGGATAATGCTCTCACCGAACTCGGTTCGTCGCTTATGGAAGCTTATGAAAATTTCACATATTGGCGAATGAGAACCGATGACCAGTGGCAGCCCGAATTTTTCAGCGAGGGAGCAAATTATCCACTGCCAGAAATGGATTCGGTTCAAATCGAAAATGAATTCACCGATAATTTCACATCGAGACCACTGGCGACAAAATATTATCTACTGCCTTATACCTACGATGACAATGGTATAATCGCGAATCTTTCATCGTCGACTCGATATATTTCATCACAACTCGAAGTTATGAGAATAGAAATTTCGCAATCCTCACCTCTCGGCGGTTTCGACCTTGTGGAATTAGGCGATACATTCGGAATCGCAGGCAGATGGCAGTATCGAGCGATTGCGTATGCTTCACTGCTTTATTCTGCACCGATTTCCGCAGATTTCTCGATATGGCTCGAAGCTGATGATAGTTTATCGATACCTATAAATGCGCAAAATCGAATACACTTGCCATTTCCCAATCCCTGCGATAATGGAACAGTGAAATTCCCTATCGATATTATTTCCCCGACAGATGTATCCGTTCACATATTCACACCGACCGGCGAAAATATATGGAATTTTACAGAACAATTATATCTGCCCGATTATCTCGAAATTAATTGGAATTGCACTAATTCATCTGGTATGAAAGTGGCATCGGGAATTTATATTTACAAAATCGAGGTCGGTTCGCAAACGAAACTCGGAAAGCTATTCATTCTACGGTGAAAACAAATTTGCAGAATATTTACTATGTGGATATTCGATTAACCATTTCGATTCCCTCGATACGATAATCACTCATACCGCAAAGCTTCGACAGGAGATAATTTTGCAGCTTTTAATGCGGGATATAATCCGAATACCACTCCGACAAGAGTTGTGAAACCGATTGCGACAATGACCGCTTCCCACGATATTGCTACGGGCAGTTGCGGAACGATTTTCGATACGATTACAGGCAAACCGATACCGATGACAAATCCGATAGTCCCACCGAGCCAGCATTGAGTTAATGCCTCGAGAAGAAATTGGCTTAAAATGTGCATACTCGTAGCACCGACAGCTTTACGAACACCGATTTCTCTCGTGCGCTCTGTTACCGTAATCAACATAATATTCATCACACCGATTCCGCCGACAAGCAGAGAAAGTCCCGCAATCGCAAGCAATGCCGCCCATAATATACGAGTGGTCTTGTTATACTCATCCAAAAGCATATCCTGCGAATTTATCGCAAAATTGTCATTCTCGCCGAAACGCAGACCTCGAACACCTCGTATTGAATATCGGATTTCCTCTTTCAATTCATCGATATCCTTCGGATTTTTTGTCGAGACCATTATCGAAAGTCTTCTTCTGCCACCGAATATATGGCGGAAAGCATTGTATGGCACGAAAACATCGTTGTCGGATGTGCCGATTGTCAAGGATGCTCCCTGTTTAGCAAGAACCCCGATGACACGAAAATTAATACTGCCGAGTTTTACCCATCTTCCTATCGGATTTTGGTTCTCAAAAAGATTTTTCCAGACCTGCCAGCCGAGAACACATACGGGTCTGCCTTTTTGGTCCTCGCCGTATGAGAAAAACCTGCCAGCTTCCATATCTAATTTGCGGATTTGCGGATATTCCCACGATGTCCCATTGACACCAATATCCATATCGTTTTGCTTGAACGATGCCTTGAGTCCTTTACGAATTTTGGGAACGACATACTCGACCAAAGAAACTCTCTTGACAGCATTAAGCTCTATCATCGTTATAGGCGGATTCCCTCGATATTTATGCCAGCTTCTTCCCTTAGAAACCCAGGGAAATCTATCGACATACAAAACTTTTGTGCCGAGTGATTCGAATTCATCGGAGATTTTATGATTTAACCCGCTTATCACAGAAACAATCGTGATGATTGTCGCAACACCGATTAGAATCGATAGAAGCGTCAACCCCGAACGCAATTTATGCGCCCACAACGAATGCAAAGCACTGCGAAAAGCTTCGCCGAACGACGATGTCCAATATTTTAAAATCTTTCCCTCCCACCCGTTCGGGTGTCTTCTTTGTGCAACTTTTCTCCCGTCCAGACGGGATTCATTGTTGCACCTGCTCAATTAAAATAAATTATCAACCAATTATATAAAACCACAAATTCTTTCAAAACCTTTTTTCAGAAAAGTTTAAATATTTTCTAACACCCATTCGGGTGTTTTTTATGTGCAACTTCCCTTTCACCAGAGTGAAATTCCCTGTTGCACCTGCTCAAGCAAAATAACTTTTCAACCCCCTACTCATTTCGCTCGCTGTCCCCCTTAATAAGGGGGGACAGAAACCGAGTGTCAGCAAGGTTTCAGGGGGTTAAATAAAAAATTCTGAACCAGTGATACCTATGATGAAATGATGTGGCATGATAAAGCGCGCGGGAATCATATTTCATCATCAAATCAGTCATATCACCGGTTCAGAAATTTATTTCAAATACACCACCCTTTTGTTCGCCATTGAAAAGAACCGAAGGGCTCGGCGACAATGAATTGCTGATTCCATCAGCAAGACCCCGATTTTATCGGGATTAAGAAAAAAGTCGCCATTAAAAAGAGCCGAAGGGCTCACCGAAGGTTCATTTCTGAATAACGATTCTGAAAATGCCAGAATGCGCTTTATTGCCATCGGGAAGAATTTTGACTACAAAGTCGAAACCTTTTGCATCGCGAATTTCTTTTTTGTTCGGAAGATTAACATTCACAGACCATTCCGCAGATTGATTAGCATCGATATGAATAACATTTTTCTTAAAGAATAAAAATCCCTTAGAAACTTTGAGCCAATCGATTTTTCCGGGTTCATTATCGCCGGTGGTTTGAATCGAGAGCCGGACATCGAACCAGTCGAAATTAGGAAATTCATACGGTTCGATTGTATAGTCGTGCCCGACAGTATCGTTATTATAAATTTTGAATGACAATTCTTTCCCTGCAATTGCCTCATCGAGTTTTATAAATTCCGCCATCGGTGCGATTCCAGTAGGTTTATCTTTAGGATTTGTTTTAGCGCCCGGCAAAGTGCTTATTAAATAACTGCCCCTGACACTCGGGAACACGCCGAATGATACACCGCCGGTTTTCATTTGGAGACCCTGTTTCGCCTGAACGATAACGCCGAGTTCCCACGAACGATTGAGTTCTTTATCATCTTTTGGAATCGTGAAAACAAGATTCACTTTTCCCGTATCGTTTGCCATAACGGTAATACTTTCGGGAATCGCCTTGCACCAGCCGACATCGGGGAAATTCTCGTATCCGGGAAGTAATTCATCGGGTGATTTATTCGCCTCGAACGAAATAGTATATTTGACAGGGAAATCGTTTTCATTAGGAATAAGAATCGGCGTTCCAGCTTTCTTTTGCATATCGAATGTGTATCCCGGCGGCAAGAAATCGAAACTAACCAACGCTGGAACCATTCCTACAGATGCGCCGAAAGCAAACGATGCAAGAAAAACAATAAAAGCTACTGTAGTAAAATTTCTCATTAT
>JAGGZE010000183.1 GCA_021162205.1 bacterium | reverse complement strand
TTCTTGAAGGGGTCTGGGGGAACTTCTTTTCCAAAAGAAGTTCCCCCAGAAAAAACCGAAGGGTTCAAAATATTTTTATTAAAATTTGCATTAAAATAATTATGTGATAAATTATATATTGGATTCAGTGAAATTAAATTTTTTAACAGGCAGGTGATTATGGAAAATCTGAGACAGCAAATTATCGATATCGGCAATCGTCTTTGGCGTCAGGGTATGATGCCCGCCGGTGATGGCAACATCAGCGCACGACTGAAACCCAAGATGTATCTGATAACACCCACGAAAGTTTCTAAGGGATTTCTCGACCCCGAACGAATTATTGTTATCGATGAAAATGAAACTCAGCTCGGCGGTAAGGGAAAGCCATCATCGGAAATTGCGATGCATATGCTTGCATATAAACTGCGAGACGATGTAAATGCTGTGATTCACGCGCATCCTGTGTTCGCAACCGTTTTCGCCAGCACAGGGATGGAACTTCCTTACGATTTACTCGCAGAAGTCGCAGTGAAGCTCGGCAAAATACCGACCGCTCCATTCGCATTGCCATCGACAGGTGAGGTCGCCGATGTTGCACACGATTATATTCGGAACTATAACGCATTCCTTTTGAAAAATCACGGTGCTATCGTGCTTGGCAGAAACCTCGAAGAAGCTTTTCTCAGAATGGAACTTGTGGAACATCTTGCAAAAATTGCACTTATAACGAAAGTTTTGGGAGGATACGAGAAAATCCCGCAAGAATCGATTGCAATATTAGAAGAAATGTCCAAACAGGCTTAGCCTGTTTTTAGTGCGTTGCATTTTTCTTAATCCCGATGAAGTCGGGAATTGTTCCACAAAAGCGGAACAATTCCCTGCAACGCCTGCTCAATCAAAATAACATTTCAACCAATTAAAAAGAACCGAAGGTTCGTTAGAAATAATAAAGTTCTTAGGAAAGGAGTTTGAGGGAAAGCCCTTCTTTTAAAAAGGGTTGCCCTCAAAAAGAACCGAAGGTTCATGTTTCGGTTTTCATAAGTAGTCTAATGAAGAATGTTACACCGCCTGCGGGATTGTTCTTATACCATATTGTTCCGTTGTGAGATTTGATAATTCTCGCAGAAATGGAAAGTCCCAAACCTGTGCCGGTGGTTCTTGTTGTGAAAAAAGGTTTGAAAACCATGTCGCCGATTCCCTTAGGAACACCAGGTCCATTGTCGCTAAATTCAATCCAGCAATAATTTTTATCCTTTTTAGTTTTAATAGAAATAATGCCGTCAGATTTCAATACACTTAATGAATTTCGTATTAAATTGATGAATACTTGTCTGATTTGGTTAGGGTCGAACATAAACGGTGGAATTTCCTCCGATGTCCCGACATTTATTTTTATTTTCTTTTCCTCGAATTCGGGTTCGAAAAGAACGAGAGTATCATATAAACTTTGATTTATATTGCCGAGTTCGACTTGTTTCGTGGATAATTTTGCGTATCCCAAAACATCGCCGATTATTTTTTCGAGTCTATTAGATTCTTCCAAAATAACCTCGGCAGCTTTATGTTTCTCATTGTCATCGGGAATTTGCTTGAGCAGTCGTCTTGCAAATCCTCCGATTGAAACAAGCGGATTTTTAATTTCGTGAGCTACTTGAGCAGCCATCTCACCAATCGTAGAAAGTTTTTCTGCTTCAACAAGTTTTTCTTGATTTTCCCGCAACGAATCGTAAGCGGTTTCGAGCTTTTTGTGACTACTTCTAAGTTTTTCGGTCAATGAAGACCGTTCGATTGCAAAACTGGCGTGATTTGCCAAGGAACGAAGAAGTTCGAGGTCGTCGGATGTTATCTGACGATGTGTTATCATATTATCGACGATAAGAATCCCCACAGATTTTTCCATCGATACAAGTGGAACGACAGCAAATGTATCATGGTTAAGTCTTTCTCGAATATCTTTTGTTTGTTCCCATAGCTCTTTATTCTGAGGATTAACAAGCAATGTGTTGCCATCGTTTAATATTTTAATTAAAAAATGGTCAGAATCGAGCGGTATCCGAAATGAACCGATAATTTTCTTGACAACAGTATCCTCATTTTGAGTGGCTTTTTCATAATTTTGAAGTGTTTCTGCGAGTGTTTGAGAAACATCGGAAAGTTCCGACCAAATTCTGCCGGCTTCCTCGGGACTCGATGGACCTATAGCATATTTACCTTCAAGTATTCCAGTTGTCTCATTCACGAGAAGAAAAAAAGCTCGATTGAATCCGAGTCCTTCTTTTGCAGTTACTGCGGTTAAGATTATATGCAATATCTTATCGAGACGACTCGTTCGCTGAAGTGTATCGGAAATTTCTGTTATAGTTCGAAGCGTCATATATTGTTTTTTCAATTGTAAATTAGCAGTTTCAAAACTTCTACGAGTGGACATTAGTTCCTGTATCATAAGTTCTTGCTCGGTAACATCTCTTGCAAGCTGAACAATTCGATATACCGAACCATCTGCGGACTGAATCGGCGCTGCGATTATATCATAAAATCTTTCCTCGTTGTTATCCTGGACAAACCTTTCTGTATAGCGACAAGTTTCTTTTTTATCGAAAACGCTATTTAATGGACAATGAGAACAAATATTTTTTCTGTCACCCCAAAAATCATAGCAGTGAACAGGACCTTGCTCGAATTTATTGCCGAACCAATCCTTGATAACATCATTCGACCATACTAATCTTCTATCCCTATCGAGCACTAAAACACCATCGTTAAATGTGCCGAGGATACCTTTAAGCCATTCCCGTTCGCGATTAAACTCGGAAACATCTTCTAAAGTTATTAAAAATTCATTCGAATTTGGTATCGATGTTAATGCTACATCGACAACTCTATCATCGGGAAAGCGATGGGAAAAGGTTAAAGGACGGTCAATATTTTCGAGAGATTCGAGAAAATCCTTGCCTCCAGGACAAATATTAAATTTTTCACAGAATTGTTCCTTAGATAAACCGATGAGTTTTTTGTCTGTTTGCAGAATTTGTTGCGCTCTATTATTTGCGGAAACCACGCCATCACCACGATGTATTATAATCAAACCCAATGGAATCGTATCTAAAATGGTATAAATTCGCTGCCAAAGGATTTCTGATAAATCACCGCTTTCAAAACCCAGCATTTTAAAAAGTTTGACGATAAGTTCGGATGAATCGATTTCGAAATCGTTCCCAGTTCTTTCCAATAAATTAAAAGCATCCCCGAGATTATTTATTTCAGATATTTTTACAATTCCGAAAATCGTTCTCGCTTTTTCGATAATATTTTCGGCATTATCATTTACAACCAATATAACTTTTTTACTTTTCAAAATTGGAAATCTATTTCTCAACTCGTCGGCGCTAATAGATGGTCCAACAATGATAACAGATGCATCGAACGAATCCGAAATCGGATGACCTAAATCGAACACTATTTTTGAAATTTCCCCCGCAATCTCCGGTGAATGCTCCCAGACATATACAGTCATTTTATCCTTTTCATTCATAAATCCCCATTTTTAGTTAGCAATTCCTCGATAACTTTTCTATTAGATTTAATCCAATCTAAATTATGAACAAAATTGCAATTTGTGCAATCCCAAAATCCATTTTCCAATCGAAAACCGAATTTCGAATTTATACTGCATCCGCCGAATATTTTTCGCTTATCATCCCATATAGAATAATCGTAAAATGGACATCCGCAAAACAGGCAGCAAATTTTTTTTCTCTCGATTCCGCTATGACAAAATTCCCCCGATTTATACAATGGGCAGAAATCGGGATATTTTTTACTCAAATTATCGTATAGAAAGAAATCGGGAATCTGATGTATAGTTAAATTCTCCGCAACTATGATGGCTTTTACCTTTTCATAGTATGAATCGAACCATTTTGCTAATGGATTTTTTTCACTATTCGTATTGCTCATTTCTCCGTATTTTTCGGCACGAATGTAGCGATGAATTCGCCCTCGCAGACAATCTCGCCATCGACAGTAGCGGTTCCCTTGAATTTGCATATTTTACGCTTGAAATAAACCATATCGGTGCGAAGAATAAGTTGGTCGCCTGGAACAACAGGTTTCTTGAAACGCACACCATCGACACCGACAAAATAAGTAACAGTATTGTCAGGGTCGGGAACCGAGTGCATCATCAGGAAACCGCCTGTCTGCGCCATCGCCTCGATAAGCAACACACCTGGCATAACAGGATGTCCCGGGAAATGCCCCTGAAAAAACGGCTCGTTTATAGTAACATTTTTCACCGCTACAGCATATTTGTTGTCCTCGAAATCGATAACTCTATCTACAAGAAGGAACGGGTAGCGATGCGGTAAAATTTTCTGAATCGCTCCATAATCCAAAAATGCACCTGTCGCACCGAATTTTGCACTCAATCGTTGCTTCTCTAATGATTTTTTCAATAGACGCACCAGCGACACATTCGCCGAATGTCCCGACCTCGCACCGATTATATGCCCATTGCTAAATGCTCCGAGCAATGCGAAATCCCCTAAAATATCGGTAACCTTATGCCTGACTGGTTCATTATAGAAACGAAGTGGAGTATCGTTCAATATTCCCGTTTCGCCAACAAATATTTTTCTATCGGGTGGAATATCGAAATTTTCCCTGATAAATTTTTCATCACTGGCTGAAAGTTCCTTATCGACAATAACGATTGCATTATCGAGATTCCCACCCTTGATGAGACCTTGTTTGCGAAGTTCGACAATTTCCGATAGAAAACAAAATGTCCTTGCCGATGCAAATTCGCTGTAAAATTCCTTCTCGAGCGATTCCAAAGTAGTATATTGCGTTCCGAGTGCAGGATTTGCATAATCCACCATCAGCGTGATTCTGAAACCATCGAAAGGAATTATGTGAATATCGGTTTTACGGGATGGGTCGGAAAACTGAATTACATCGTCGATGACAAGATATTCCCGTTTAGCATCCTGTTCTACGATACCCGATTTTATGAGAATATCGGCGAACCGTTTCGCACTACCATCGAGAACAGGCGGTTCGGGACCATCGAGTTCGATAATGCAGTTGTCGATTTCGAGTCCATAGAGAGCGGCGAGAACATGCTCGACAGTGCTGACCTCGATGCCATTTTTTTGAAGCACCGTGCCACGAACGAGTTCGTTTTTCGCATTATCCACCGATGCCTCGATGACCGCATCCTCGCCGATATCGGTTCGCTTAAAAACATACCAACTATTTTCAGGAGCGGGTTTGAACTTAATTTTGCATCGCTGACCCGTGTGCAAACCGACACCTTCGAGTTCGACCTCGTTTGAAATTGTTCTTTGTTTCGTCATTTTTTCTCCTAATCAGAATTTATTAAATCTGCATTTTAGTTAATTCCTTTATTTTATAATTCTCTTTTCTATCAGGTATATTCGGGAATAACATCATTCAATTGATTGTATTAGCTTTCAGATTCACGCTTGGAACATTAGGATATAGCCAAGGTCCTTGCTTCCAAGCAAGATAAGGGTCCTTCTGAATCAATCTGATTATCTTGTTTGCTTCATTAACACGCAAGTCATCATTGTCTTTGAAAAGTGAGTATTTATAAAATATTGTCATTATATTTATGCTCCAATTGAGAGATGTCTTCGATTGAAGTTCATTGGTTTGGAAAAGAATGTTATCTCGGTATTGCTCAATTTTGGTTTGTATTTCATTAGCAGCATCTACCGGACCAAAGGTGTTGTTTGTTATTTTAAGTATTTTTAGCATATCATTTATGATTTGTTTTTGGAAATCCGTATTGTCACGACACAACGACCAATCCATAAGTGCTATATCGGCATGGACTGCAATATTTATGAAATCGCAAAGCTGGGTATAGTTATCATTGGGATGTATGCAATCATATTTGTGTATGAAAGGAATGAGTATTTTACTGAATTTTTGTCTGAATTCCCCATATATTAAATTTTCTGGATTTTCTTGTGTCATTCTTCGTTGATGACCATAGGAAATAACAGCATGATGTAATGCTTCTGCTAAAAGCCTATAGTCATTGGAAACTTCTTCTGCATTGGGAAGATAGTTTTTATATAAATGTTTTACTATAATTGAGAAACCAGGATGCTCTTTTTCTGGGATTTTTGGTTTTTCTTTTTCCCATAGGATACATTTAGTTCCACGCAGATATGCAGGTAATTCATCTACTTCTATGTCGCCCAATAACACTGGTATAAGCATGAAATTATCATCCTCAATTTCTCTCGTTTTAGCTTGTTTCAACTCTTCTTTTACCCATCTGGAGTCGAGTGCTTTTCTACTTATAAAAGCAATTACCGCAGAAGTTTCTCCGGTGATACCATCTGATATTCTTTCAATCAAGGATTCTCCAGGCACTATATCTACTTCGTCTATCCACCCTTCAATGGCATATATTTTAAGTTTGTCGCGGAAATCTTTAACAAATAATTTGCTTTCATGTTGGTATGACAAGAAAACTTTTAGCGCCATTTCTTCTTCTCCTTCTTATTCTCCCCTCAATTTACCCCTCCCCACCTTCTTCCGCAAGAAAAATTCTCATAAATCTGATAGCGAATTATAGAATGATAACCAATAAATTCATTATCCGAATAGACTCGCCCAGTATGCTTGCCCGAGCGCGATTCCCTGGTCGTTGGCGGGATTGCGAAGCGGAAATTTTAGTTCGATACCAGATGACAATCGCTTTTTCATCATTTCGAGCAACAATCTGTTCTGGAATACTCCTCCTGAAAGCAATACAGTATCCGTATCGAATTTTTCACAAAAGTATTCGATAAGTTCGGCGGTGGCTTCCGTTATAGTCCTGTGAAATCTCGCAGATATAATTTCGACAGGTTTTTCCATAA
>JAGGZE010000074.1 GCA_021162205.1 bacterium | reverse complement strand
TCAATCTAATTATAATTTTCACAAATAATTCTAATATAAAAATCATTCCGAATATTTTGGGATTAAAATCTTAAAAGTGGTGCCTTCACCTTCGGATGATTCCACTAAAATATTTCCATTATGTCCATCCACAATTTTTTTTGCGATGAAAAGTCCAAGTCCAGTGCCTTCCTTTTTTGTCGTGTGAAATGGTGTGAAAATATGTTTAAGCTGTTCTTTGGGAATACCTTTGCCATTATCTGAAATCGAGATAACCCCAAAATCTTTACCATCGCTTCTATCCTGTGAAATTTTTATTCTTATAATGCCGCCCTGCGATATTGCCGAGGTTGCATTCTCCATAATATTATAAAGCACCTGTCGAATCGAGGAAAATGAATACGGCACGATAGGGTCGTCCTCGACCTCGACAATAACACCGATTCCGCGTTGACCGAGCCGGTCGCGATATCGAGGAATGACCTTATCTATAACAGCGGAAAGTTTGGCGGGCATTTTGGGAAATTCCCGTCCACGAGCCACTGCAAGATGACTTTCTACGATGCCTGATAATCTATCTACTTCCTCATTTATAAACTGCACGAGTTCGCCGACATCGTCATCGGATGAATCTGGAATAGCTTCGGCAGAACCCTTGATGATAGCGAGTGGATTACGGATTTCGTGAGCCAAAGTCGCAGCCATCATCCCGATACCCGATAAAGTAGCCGCTTGTTCGAGTTGTGAGTATAATTTTTCGAGTTCTCTTTTCCCGAACCATAAAATTATAACGATGAAAAGAATTGCAAAAGCGCTAACGATACCTGAAATCCATAACCCGCTTTCGAGTGTTGCGAGAAGTCCGAAATAGTTTGCACCCGCCTCGATACCGACAATCCCGACGATTTTACCGAATTCATCGGTTATCGGTGCAAATGCAACTCGAAGATACCTCTTGCCGACTTTCCGCAATCCGCCATAAATTGGAATGCCGAGTCCCGCAGTATGAATCGTCTTGATTTCCGATGCCCAGTATGGATTTTCCTTTCCATTCTCGATTTGGCTATCTGTCGAAAAAATAACATCGCCATTCGTGTCTAAAACAGCGATTGAATAAATTTTTTCGCCATCTACTATAAGTTCGATAAAATTTGTAGGGTCGTTTTTAGCAAGCTCTGCCATATCGGCTTTTGAAAGCTCGACCCAATCCGATGGTATCGACGATGCGAGAATTCGAGCGAGCAGCGCAAGATTTTCGCCGAGGTCTCGTCGAGCAAAATTGTAAAATTGATGATATTGAACGAAATTTATAATATTAAATCCCGCCCAGATGATTATCAGAACCGCTATTCCGACTCCGAACAGACGATGTAATCCTTTTTTCTGTGTTAGTTTGAACATTTCGAGAGTAATTTTTTACATTTCTAAATAACTTTGATTTTCAAAATTTAAAATAATTATAAATTTTCCTTTATCAAGAAATTTAATATATTTAAGCAATGATTCTTCATAAGATAAAATTGTATTTCATTTTATTATCGGTATTTTGCATCCATTTTGTCTATGGATTTGCTGTCGGTGTGCCATCGGAATTCGAGCATTTCCCGGCGGATTCATTTCCCAATATTCTATGGCGAGTTGGTTTCTGGGAATCTCGAATCGATTCGACTCATCGGGATACAGTATTTATAACGCTCGGCAGACCTGCGACTGTCGATTCGCTCGCTATCGAAGTATCGGATACAATCGAGAATATTGTTTCGTCGAAAATTATTTTCACCAAGAACGATACTGTCGATGCATCGAAAATCGAGCGCCAGCAGGAATATTTCGTGAATATATTGGAAAATAATGGCTATCCATTCGCATCTTGCACGACTTCGATTGCTGTGTTATCTGAAAGCGATGAAAAAATCGGCGTATTGCTCAAAGTTTTAATCGATGAGGGCGAAAAGGTTTTTCTCGAGCGACTCGAGGTGCAAACCGATGGAAAAACGAAAAGTTCTGTAATCGAGCATTTTATGCTTTTCCATTCGTGGCAGTTATATAGACGAAACGATATCGAAAAAGCAACTGCGAGACTTCGTAAAATGCGGATTGTTTCAGTGAGTTCGGAGCCATATCCTGCGATGGATGCAAATGGCAGATGGACGCTCGTGGTTAAAACGAAAGATATTCGAACTACGACAGTTTCGGGTTTGCTCGGTTATGCCGAAGATGAAATTTCCGGCGATATCGAATTTTCTACACGCAATTTCTACGGCACAGGTCGAATTATAAATTTTAATCTATCCGCATACGAAAGCGATAGAAAGATTGAAATTACATATCGTGAACCATTTTTGATGAAATCTAATATCTCGCCGCAAATCGGGTCGAAATGGACAATTAAGGATAGCACATATACAAAGCGAGAACATAAATTGGGAGTGTTTATTCCACTGGGATATGAAACGGATTTTTATTTAGGATTTCTCACCGATAGAACTGTTCCTAATTCTATGGGTGGTTCGATTTCCGATGGTGAAAGTTTTGGATTGGAATTTTCTATTCGATATTCCACACTCGACGATGCGGTGCTTCCCACAAATGGAATTTATCTCGATGGCGGTGCAACAGGACAATATCTACATTTTTGGGGCGATGAAAATACGATAGATTTCGGTTCAAAGGGTAATAGTAAAATTTTGACAGCATTAAAATGGAAATTATTTACACTGTGGACAGAAATTTCATGCTGGGGCTGGATTGTTCCTATTATGCCCGAGCAATCGCAATGGGAATATCTCGGTGGATGGCAAAATCTTCGAGGATACCGTGAGGACCAGTTCACCGGTTCGAGAATTGTTTGGGGAACAATCGAACCGAGATTCATACCTGCCGCAGGTGTTCATATATTTCCGTTTGCAGATATCGGTGGTTACCGCGATTATGAAAAATGGCATACGAAATTCAGTTATGGTGGAGGAATCGAATATCGTTATGGCGCTGGAGTTTTTTCTATCGAATACGGTATCGGCGAGGGTAGAAATATTAAGAATGGCCTTATTCACTTTGGTTTGAGAATGAATCTTTAATATTGTGAATATTTTAACATACTAAATACTTGCTTACACCTATGCTATATCATTTAATAATATTTGAATTTAGTGTGAAATGTATCACAAACAAAAACTGGAGGTAATAATGGAAATGAGAGGAATAGAATGCCCTAAACATCTAACCGATGAAGAAGTCAATAAGTGGACTAAAAAACTTTTTGGGAAAGTTGAAGCTGGATTAGGAAAACTGCCCCATCTTTTTAGGTTAATGGCTAACTCGGAAGATGTTTTTGAAGGTTTTCTCGCTCTTAATGGTGCATTGGCGAATACTGAAATAGGTCCTAAATTAGTTGAATTAGTAATTCTTAGAACATCTGAATTGAATGCTTGTGAATATTGCGTTCGTGCACATACCCAGATGGCACTCGATGCGGGCTCTCTCACGAAAGAGGAATCTCTTAATGCGCGAAAAGGTATCGGGTATGATGAAAAATCACAGATAGTTCTGGATTTTGTTACAGATGTAGTAGATAGAAAGGGCTCTGTTCTTTGTAGTATCCAGAAGATGCGTGATAATGGTTTTTCCGATAAAAATATGGTCGAGATTTTGGGAGCCGTAACTGTTGGAACAATGACAAATTATCTCAGTCATATGGGATGCACGGAACCAGATTTTCCAGAAGTTCCACCGGTATTTCCCAGATAAATTATAATATTAACAAATCGAAAAGGGCAGTCTAAACTGCCCTTTTTGAATCTTCGGTTCTCTTTAATGGGAGAAATGTTATTTTGATAACGCAGACGTTGCAAGAGCCCTTCGGCTCTTTTTAATGGTCAAAAGTTATTTGATTGAGCAAGCGTTGCAGGGAATTGTTCCGCTTTTGTGGAACAAGGAAAACAACGCAATAAAAACACCCGAAGGGGTGTTAGCAGATTCGTGGGAGTTGTTCGCCCTCGAGCATAATCAGTTTTCGCCTACCGCCTGTTATGGTTTGTAAAACTACGCCTTTCGACTCGGATACAGAACCGATTAAGACAGCATTTTCCGAAAGCGGATGACTATGAAGAACTTCGGCTAATTTTTCACCCTCGTTATTTTTAACTATAAAAATCATTTTACCCTCGTTAGCGAGATATAGCGGGTCGAAGCCATATATATCGCAAAGTGATTTTACCTGTGGCTCAATAGGGATTTTCGATTCATCGATAGTCATTCCGAGATTTATCTGCTCGGAGATTTCGACCAATATGGTTGCTAATCCACCTCTTGTGGGGTCACGCATCGCATGAATTTCGATATTTTTGTCTATCGCAAGTTTTACAATTTCCCATAATGGCGCACAATCGGATAATAGTGAAGGAGTAGTTTCGATATTTTCACGGGTTGCGAGTATCGCCGCAGAATGACGGGCGATATCACCTGAAATAACTATATCATCACCGGGTTCGATTTTATCCAATCCAACATCGATGAGAATCTCGCCGATTCCGGAAACAGCGATATATATTTCTCCGCCAGTTCCACGCGGAACAACTTTTGTGTCGGCTGTAATAAGTTCAGCATTTTGACTATGGATATTTCGAGCGAATGAATCTGCAATTCTGTCGAGGTCTGATATTTTGAAACCTTCCTCGATTATAAACGACGCGGAAAAATATTTCGGTTTTGCTCCCATCGCAGCAAGGTCATTGACAGTGCCAGCCACCGCAAGTTTGCCTATATTTCCGCCGGGAAAAAATACAGGCTCGATTATAAAACCATCGGTAGTGAATGCTAATTTTTTGCCATCGATTTCGATTATCGCAGAATCCTCCATTTTATCGAGAATAGGATTCGATAATTTTTGAGCGAAAACATTCTGTATCAATCTTCTTGTCGCAAGTCCGCCCTCACCGTGAGCGAGAATTATTGTATCGTTATTCGCCATTTTTCATTCCTCGATTACTTTTTTATATATATTTAAAATTTTTCGAGCGGATTTTTCCCACGAAAATTTTTTCGCTCTTTCGATTCCTTCTTCCGATAATATATTACGCATAGAATTGTCACGAGCAAGTTTAAGTATTTTTTCTGCGATATCCTCGACAGAATAAGGGTCGAACAAAAGTGCCACATCACCGACAACCTCGGGCATAGATGAAATATCCGATGTCATCACGGGTGTCCCGCAAGCCATAGATTCGAGAAGCGGTATCCCGAAACCCTCATAGAAAGATGGATATACGAAAATATCAGCGGAGCTGTATATAGCCGGTAAATCACCTGTGGCGACAAATCCTGTGAAAATTATTTTATCTTTAATCTGCAATTTTTCGATAGTCTCGAATATATTAGAATATTTCCATCCTTTTCCACCGACGATAACTAATTTATGCTCGATTTTAGTATGTATCGATGAATACGCTTTCAGCAAACCCACAAGATTTTTTCTCGGTTCGATAGTTCCTAAAAACATAATGAATTTTTTGGGAAGATTATATTTCTTCCTAATTTTAACGATTTCATTTTCCGCAATACGATGAAAAACTGAATTCACACCTTTTTCGCTCACGACTTTTCCGATGAGTGCCGCATCTTTGCTTTCAGCAAATTGTGATAATATTTCTACGAGTTTTTCGCTGTCTATTATTTTACCATTCTTTCCACTATATCGATTAGATTTTTTGCAGTGTGTTCCCAATTAAAATTCTGTGCTTGAATCTTTCCGCACTTTTTCAATTTTTCACGCAGCTCATTATCCGAACACATTTTTACAATGCCATCGGCAATCGATTTTGTGCTATGGGGGTCGATGAACAAAGCGCATTTACCCGCCACTTCTGGCATAGAGGATAAATTCGATGTTAGAACGGGGCATCCCGCTGTCATCGCTTCTGCAACGGGCAGTCCGAAACCTTCACAAAGCGATGGAAATAACAGAAAAGATGCAGCGAAATAAAGTGCTGGAAGTAAATCGTCAGGGACAAAACCGATGAATTTTACACGCTCGTCGAGACCGAGTTCGTCGATTTTCTGCATTAGCGAAACATAATCTTTATGTTTCTCGTCCATCTTTCCTGCGATGACGATATCTGGAAGATTTGCGCGCATTTTTAGCGCTATAGAATATGCTTCGATTGCTCTGTGCAGATTTTTTCGCGGGTCGATGCCGCCGAGATAGAAAATATAGTTCGGAGTAAGAGCAAATTTTTTTATCGTATTATCGACCAGCAATTTTGGAACATTTTCAAATTCAGGATTTACCCCCAAATAATCGACGATAACTTTATCCTCCGGATAGGATGGGACGAACCTTAAAAAATCCACTTTACCGGCGACGGAAATTGTGATGATAAGGTCGAGTTTCTCTGCAAATTTTAATTTCTTTTTCATGAATATTTTTTTCAATCTGCCATACTTTGCTTTATCAAAATATGTCCTTGAAAAAATAAATGGAATCATATCATAGACCCACATCACCGTTGGAATGCCCTTTATTTTTTTGCTTTTAAACCATAATTCTGCAAATGTCGTGTGCATTAAAACATCGGCGCCGAATTTTTTAACGACTCGCTCGAGAACGAAATTATCCAAAGTCCATAGATATGAAAGCGATAATTTTTTTCGGAAAAACGGAACATTTATATATATCTTATGAAAATTTTCCGGGTATAGAACTTCGTCATCCGATGCTGGAAAATCTTTTGCATATATTAACAAATAATTATTTTCACTATCGATTTTTGCGAGTCGAATCATTATCTCGCGCCAAAGAGTTCCTATTCCCCTGTGGAGCGAATAAGTTTGTGTTCCGCGCATATCTATCGCTATTTTGAATTTGCTGTCCATTATTTCTAAAATCGACTTTTCTATCGTTTGTTTTTTCAAAATAAAAATTTTGCCTATAATTTCCCGGCAATTCGTTTGGCGGCGATTTCTGCTGGAGACATCTTCCATACTCTATTATTAAATTCTCTCTCTATTTTGTCAACTACATTAGACATTGCAGAATTGTCAAAATATTTAAAATTCCCATCGAGCATACATAAGTAGCGGAAATAGTAAAGGAAAGAATCGATAATTTTTTTATTCACTTCTTCCGAATTTGCCTTTTCGAGAGCATTGTGCAGTTCTTCGATATTATCCATAGGAAAAGAAATTTTATATTTCCCATAGACAGCCTTGCCGAGAACTACTACCGGTTTATAGAACAAAAGGCTTTCCAATCCGACGGTGGAATTGACTGTAATCACAAATCTGCACTTTTCGATTATCTCTTTAATATCATAGTTTCTAAACCAATATATATCGGGATATTTTTCTCTGATTTCAGGATAATCGTATCCGCGCCTAACATCGACAGGATGTTCTTTTACTACGATAGCCAACTCGTCGTCGAATACATCTTCAACCGCTCGATAGATGACATCGATAAAATGCTGCATATTTTCTATGAATGGGGAAAAATTCATTATTTGACTATCGTCGTGAACCTGCAGCGGAATAAATATAAAAGGTTTATCTGGGAGAGAGTCGGGCTGATTTTTATATGATGGCAAAGAATCGCATTCTCCTTGCATTTTTATATTCAAAATTTTACGCACAAAAGTCGGCAGGAAATACGATAGGTGAAATCCGCGATATTTCAGAAAAATAAATTTCGCATAAAATTTCGTGAGAAAATCGATGGGATAATCGTTATTTTTCGCATAGGGCGGACTTTTTTTAGAAAAATACATTTCTCTAATTTCATCCAATTTGTTCCTGTCGATTTCGATATTTTTGAAAAAATCTGCGCCGATTTTGCCGGTAGAACTCGAATAGTTCACCCCGAATGGGTCCATCTGTGTCGTGTATGGGAAAAATCCGTTCTCGAAAAATTCTGTTGCCAATCCCATTTTTTTCGCTATGACAGATGCAGCAGCAGAAGGATAAAACGAGCCATTGAATATTAGAACCATATCGATTTTATTTTTCTCGAAAAACATTTTAAAATCGGATGCCTGTGCGATAGCGCGTTCTTTCACGCTCGATTCCAAATCTAAATTACTATATTTATACGATAAAAATTTTATGTGATATTCGGTAATCGAATTCAATTCATCGGATGATAAGATGCCATCGATGACTTTCGGATTAGGATTATAGTGATATGGAATTCCATATCGTTTGAAAAGCGCCCTCGTAATGATATTTCTCGGATGCATAAAAAAGACTTTATGCCCGCGCACTTTCATCTCTTCGGCAAGATGAACAAAATACGAAAAGTATGTGCCTTCGTATCCGAAAATTGCTACTCTCATATTAGAACTCTTTCCCTTCGTTTTTTTAGTGAATATTCAGTCGATTCCATTCTGCACTATGAGAAATGTAATTCTCAATCTTTATAAAAATAGGTTCGCTATTCTAATTATTTTTTGGAAAACCAAGTGATTCCCGCTTTATTCAACTCGGTTTTCGAAATCGCTCCCGAGAAAATACATATAGATAAATATATAAAAATACCTGCGGAAATAGCAACGATGAAATTCACCCCGAATATTTCGGTGAGAATATAACTTGCCGATGTTGCCAAAATCGAGAAACTCAAAAATTTCAAAATATTCACCGATACATCGAATTTTATTATCCGCCTTAACTTTAAAAATGTATATAAAACTACAACAAATTGCGAAAGAAGAGTCGCGATGGATGCTCCAATAAAACTATATCTGGGAATAAGAGCAAAATTTAGTGCAATATTCGAAATCGCTCCGAGCGTTATCGCAAAAGTATATGTGCGGTTTTTACCGATTGCAAAAAGTGTGCTTCCATATATCGCTCCAATTCCAACGAGTGCAACATAAATCAGCAGAATACGCAGTGCGAGTATCGATGGGCTATATTTCGCTGTGTAGAAAAGCAGGATGATTTTATCGGCAAAGACGATACCCATTACAGTAATCGGCAGCGATGTAAATGTTAATACTTTCCCGGTAGTTTCGAGTTTTTGTGTCAGCGCTTCGAGATTATTTTTCAATGCGGAAATAAGCGGAAGAAATACACGATACATCGCAGCATTTAATGCAATCGCTGCAAAAAGAAGTTTATAGGCAATCGCATAATATCCTGTCTCACGGTCTCCTTTGAGAATATTTATCATAATTAAATCCATATTCGTATATACCTGAGCCATCAATCTCGCCCAAACTATAATTCTCCCTTCTCGAATGAGTTTTTTGACAAGCTGACCGTCAAATTTGAGCGACAATGGAGATATTTTTTTGTGAAATAAAAAATTGGAAGTTAATACATATAGAAATTGAGCTAAGATTGCGAGCAGAATTATTAATGGAAGATATTTTATATTCAGTATCAAAAGAACGACAACAGCACCAATGGCATAGAGAAGCGTAGATAATAATTTTAGCGATGCATCGTAGCGGGAAACACCAAAGGAATCATAGATAGAACTCGGATTCACTGCATTTAAAAGAATCGTAACAAAAACGAGTTCGACGATGAGGATTTTGTAAGTTCCGTAGTCGGAAAAGAACAAAATGTTCACGCTTACGGCAGTTACCAGAATAACTGCGATGAAAAATCGAATCAAACAGGCATTAAAATACAACTGCAATTTTTTTTCTCGATTTTGCGAAATGTCTCTGACAAGAACCTGCTGAAGTCCGAAATCGGAAAAAAGAAGAAGGTATGCGGACCAAGCATAGATGAAATTTAAAAAACCGTATTCTTCTACGAGAAAAAAACGAGCTATCAAAATAGATATGAGAAATCGCAGTATTCCATCCCCAGATTGAGCAAAAAAGACTCCTCCAATATTTTGTAGAGTATTTTGAGTGGAATTGCGCATAAACTTAAATAATCTTTACGATTTTAATTTTTTCATCGACTACAATTTTGTCCAAAACTTAAAATTTTCAAAGCGAATAAATATTATTCATTGCAAAAAATATTTAAATAAGTTATATTTGTAATTAGAAATAAATTAAAACGTTAGGATGAAAAACAATGAAATGTTGTTTTACAATATCGATAATAGTTTTACTCGTGAATATTGCTTTCTGTCAGATTTCTGCCGAGGGACCCGGCGGTTTTATTATTCAGATGGACACGGATAGAGGGTTTATCGGATTGGGAGACACTTCGGGAAATCGAATCACATTCAATTTTGATTATCCCTGGGAACGAGGTGGAAATTATGTAGTGTTCGCTGTGGATAGCGATGGATATACTAATCTTCCCGGCGAAGCCACTAGGTATGGTTTCAATTATCTCGGACCATATTCGGGGAATGCTACATATTTTCTCGAAACACTCAGTAGAAACTGGCGTGTCCCATTCGGTGCAGGTGAATTTTATTTCCAGATTTCGGTCGCACCGATAGAAATGGATGGTGTCGGTGTTGCTAAGATAATTTTATACGCATTCAATGGCGATGCCATTCCTCACGATATCGGTGCGATGTTGGGTTTCGATATGCTAATCGGTTCGAATGACCGTCCGCGTTTCAGCACCGGTTCGAGTTTATTGTCCGAGGGAACATTGCTTTCCGATGACAATATCCCTTATTTTTGGCAGGCATTCGAGGTCTCGCCCGGCGCAGGATGTGAACAGGTTATCGCAAGAGGTTATCTTCGCGGTCTCGATGCCACTCCTCCAGATAGATTTGCACTCGCTGATAATTATTTTCTTCAAATGCATCCGTGGGAAATAGATTCTGATTTCGTAGGGTTGCCGTATAATGACAGTGCGATTTTGATGCGATGGGCAAAACAGCGGATTAATCCAGACAAAGCGGTCAGTTTTACAACATATCTCGGTTTCGGAAAATGTGTTACGGGAGATACCGATATTTTGCTCATTCCACTTGTGCCATCGCGACTTATGCCACAATGCGACGATATCGAATCGCCATTCGAAACTGCTGTTTTAATTCACAATCTTTCGCTGACAGAGGGACTTTCCGCTGCCGAAATTTGTATACATATTCCCGATGGCACAGAACTTGAAATCGACCCGTTACATAGCGATGATACCTGTCTTTCGCTTGAAATCGACCCGCTGTTGCCCGAAAGCAGCGCGGTTGAATCCTGGATTGTCGGTATCGAGGATACATCGTTGTGGGGTGATTCTATTCCGATTATAATTAGTCTTTCTGGTGAACCATCTGTCGAACTTGCGGAAACATCGTGGGTCAGCATTCCGCATCCCGATGGCAATATACCGCTTTGCGAACTCGATTTTACTTATCATTATATCGGTTGCAGCGACAGCGGTTCGGTTATGATTCCATTTTATTTGTGGGATGACACTGGAATCGATTCACATTCTGTTTCGGTGAAACTCGGCGAGCATATTTTACTTGCGGTTTCGGGTTTCCTGCATTTTACCGATGAATCACTGTATGTCGAGATTCCACAATGGATGTTAGTCTGCGATGAAACGCTTTCGGTGGAAATGATTTCTGCAACCGATGTATATGGATGCTCTCCTGTGGAATTTCCGCCGGTGGAAACTTTATTTGTCGATTTGGAACCGCCGATATTTATCGGTTTCGACCCACCCGATAGCAATTCGATTTCGATATCACCACAAATAAGATTGCTCATAGATGATAAACCTGCGGGAATCGATAGGATGTCGGTAGATATTTTATTCGATGGTTCGCATATTCCGCCAGATGACCCGCAAATATCATGGGAAAGCGATTCGATATTGGTTTTTACATCGAGCGAGACATTTCCCGAGAGTTACCCATTGACGATTTGTCTTATGAGTGTCGCCGATAATACGGAACTGTGCGGTCCGCACATAAGCGATACACCCGTTTGCGCCACTTATACGGTTTCATCGATTACGGAAAATCGAAAACCGCCGGACAAACCATTTCTTTGGATAAATCCAAATCCGTTTAATTATTCCTGCAAGATATCGATATATGCTCCACAATTCTGCACTGCAAAAATCGAAATTTTCGATATTCATGGCAGAATTATAAAAAAAGTTAATTTAGGTGGTATTTCAGCTGGAAATCATAATATTCGATGGCAGCCAGATAAAAATCTTCCATCTGGAATTTATTTTATCGATGCCGCAGTCGGAAATTACAAATTGAAAACATCGGTGCTATTTATAAAATAGAATTTATTTTAGGGAAATCTTTTTAAAAAATGTTTCCATAAAACCTTTTTAGAAAGAGTTTTAGACTCTTTTTAATGGTGAAACATTTTGATAACGCAATGCAACAATGAAATAAGGGCGTATTTGATACGCCCCTACTCTTTTTAATTGGTTTATAATTTATTTTGATTAATCAGGCATTGCAATGAATGTCGACTTTGTCCCGACCTTGTCGGGACTTCATCGGGATTCAGAAAAACGCAACGCACAAAAGACAGGCGAACACCTGCGAAGAAAACACCCGAATGGGTGAGCCCTTCGGCTCTTATTAATGGCGACTTTTCTCCCGTCCGGACGGGATTCATTGTCGCCCAGAAGTTTCAAAAGTTATTTATTAATCAGGCGTTGCAATGAATTTCGACTTTGTCCCGACCTTGTCGGGATTTTATCGGGATTCAGAAAAACGCAACGCACAAAAGACAGGCGAACGCCTGCGAAGAAAACACCCGAATGGGTGTGGAGGCATTATGTCATCTCTTTCTTGCGAGAATATAAATTTTGGCTATGACGAACGGGAAATTTTGCAGAACATTTCGCTATCCATATCGAATGGTGAAAGAATTGCGTTGATGGGTTCGAATGGCTCTGGAAAAACTACTCTATCATTGATACTAACGGGAATATTGGAACCGCGGTATGGTGAAATTAAGTGCGATGGTGTTTCTCCATTCGACGATGAAAATAATTTCGATTTCCGCAGAAGAATCGGCTATGTATTCCAAAATCCCGAGGATGGTTTTGTCGCAAGCGATGTGGTTCGTGAAATTGCATTCGGTGCCGAGAATTTTGCTGTGCCATCGGATGAAATTCGTTCGAGAGTCGATGAATTATTGGAACATTTCGGACTTATTCCGTGGGCATCAAAATCTCCATTGACTTTATCGGGCGGGATGAAAGCACGACTGGCAATAGTTTCAGCACTCGCGACAGGGGCAGATTTTATAATGCTCGATGAACCTGAAAGCTTTTTGGATTGGCACGGGCAAAATCTTTTAGCGCAATCGATGGACGAAATTCGCGAAAGTGCGGGAATTATTCATATTACTCAATCGCCCGAATTCGCAAAAATGTGCGACCGAATCTACCGAATCGAGAATGGGAAAATCGAGCGAATCGAACCTGCGGAAGTAATCGATTACATCTTCCCAACATCGTTCGAATCTAATATTGCAGATGACAAAATCATCGAGCTTGAAAATATATCGTTTGCCTACGAAGATAAAACCGTGCTCGATAAAATATCGCTTTCTGTAAATCGTGGGGAATTTTTAGGGATAGTCGGCGAAAGCGGTGCTGGAAAATCTACTCTCGCACTTTGTGTAGCGAATCTTATCAAACCCGCCTGCGGAAAAATCGAACTGAATGGTCGAGTATCGATTGTGTTTCAATTTCCCGAACGGCAGCTATTTGCAGAGACCGTTCTCGACGATGTGATGTTCGGACCGAAAAATCTCGGTTTGAACAATCCAGACATTTTAGCAAAAGATGCGTTGAAACTCGTCGATGTTCGGGAATATTTGTGGAACCGTTCGCCATTCGACCTTTCCGATGGACAGCAGCGACGAGTTGGATTTGCGGGAGTTCTCGCCACTCGACCGGAAATTCTAATTCTCGATGAGCCATTCGCTAGTCTCGATTTCGCAGGGATGGACAATCTTTTTCATTTATTGGAAGAACTCGCTTCAAAACAGACCACAGTGATAATAATCACTCACCGAACGGATTTGCTCGAAAAAATTTCGCCGAGAACAATCGCTATAAAGGATGGTTCTATAGTATTCGATGGCGACACAGAAACATTACTCCAAAATGCAAAATTATGCGATAAAATCGGATTGAGAAACACAAAAAATAGTGTTTTATCGACTGTATGATATTTTTAGAAGATTTCATTAAAATGTCGGTCATCGAACTATAATATTCACGAAAATGCTTTTATCGTTTTTGAAATTATTTATACTTTGTGTTTCAAAATTTCTTAAAAAATAGTTTCGCTGTTAAGAAATTTGATTAAATTATTATAAATCATTCGAACAGGGAGGTCATCGATGCAGGCTGTTATTATGGCTGGTGGTTTCGGCACAAGACTTCATCCGCTTACATATAAAATACCAAAACCGATGGTGCCTGTAGTCGGTGCGCCGATGATGGAGCATATCGTGCGTTTGCTCGCTAAAAATGGCTACGATGAGGCAATTTCCCTTTTATATTATCATGGTGAAATTATATCGGATTATTTTGGCGATGGTAAAAATTTCGGTATAGATATGAAATATAAATCCGCCGAAGCCGACCTTGGCACTGTCGGCAGTGTTCGCAATGCCACCGATATGATAAATGGCAGATTCATCGTGATTTCCGCCGATGTGTTAACAGATTTCGATTTGCGTGCTGCTGTCGAGTTTCACGAGAAACGAAACGCACTTGCCACAATCGTGCTGACTCGTCATCCGACACCATTGCAGTTCGGGATAATCATCACCGATGAGGATGGCAAAATAACTCGCTTTCTCGAAAAACCCGCATGGGGACAGGTATTTTCCGATACGATAAATACGGGGATTTACATCCTCGAACCCGAGGTTTTGGATTGGATTCCCAAGGGACAATTCTACGATTTTTCGCAAAATCTATTTCCACATCTGCTCGAATCTAATGAGGGGCTTTATGGATATATCGCTCCAGGATACTGGCGTGATGTCGGTAATTTGCGGGAATATCGCAGGGCAAACGAGGATGTCCTCTGGGGAAAAGTGAATGTTAAATTTCCCGGCGAGTGTAAAAAAATCGGCGATGCTGAAATATGGTGCGATGAGGGTGTCGAAATCGATGACAATGTTACATTCGAGGGCAAAGTATTACTCGGCAAAAATGTCAAGGTCGGCA
The DNA here is from genome assembly GCA_021162205.1 of bacterium. Taxonomy (GTDB): domain Bacteria; phylum UBP14; class UBA6098; order B30-G16; family B30-G16; genus JAGGZE01. The sequence continues at coordinate 6,493 of JAGGZE010000074.1, read as the reverse complement.
ATGGAAGTTTCCTTTATAATACTGTGGTCGGTGCTAATACTGAAATCGGTATCGGCACAAATATAGAACAAAGCGTTATCTGGGATAAGGTCGAAATAGGGAATTCGGTGCAAATCCATAATGCGACTATCGCTACGGAAGTAAAAATCGGCAATAGCGCTCGAATCGAGGAACATTGCGTAATCGCTGGCAATTGCAAAATCGGCAATGAAGCGACCATATATACCGGCGTCAAAATCTGGCCCGATAAAATAATCGAGGACAGAGCGGTTTTGACCGAATCGTTGATATGGCGAGACCGTGTCGGTGGGGAACTTTTCACGAAATCCAGAATTTCCGGTGTGATTAACTGGGAGCTTTCACCGGAGTTCGTATCGAAAATAGGCACTGCACTCGGAGCCGCATTCGGCAAGGAAAATGCGACATTAGTTGTTTCACGAGACCCCGACCGAGCGAGTCAAATTACAGCGAGAGCATTGTTTTGCGGTGCTATGTCCGCCGGTATGGATGTCGCAGATGTTGGAATCGTGCCTATACCGACAGTGAGACATTATCTTTCGCTTAATCCACAGAGAGCGGGTGTGCATATTAGAAAATCGCCGTATGCGCAGAAACGGCAGGATTTAATATTTTTCAATGGCGATGGCACCGACCTTCCGACTAAAATCTGTCGCAAAATCGAACAACTGCTTATGCGTGAGGGTATTCCTCGAGCCGATTATGAAAATCTCGGCAGACTTTCTCGTCCGAGCGGGATAATCGATAGCTATCGAAATAAAATTCTCGAAAATATCGATATAGATGCAATCAAAAGCAAAAAGTTTCGCATCGTGATGGATTACCAATTCGGTGCAGCGGCTCAGGTTATGCCTGCTATCCACGAACGAGTCGGCGCCGAGGTTATCACTCTAAATGCCTATGTGGACCCTAACCATCTAACTAAAACCCGCGACGAAAGGGAACAGTCCTTTCGAAGACTATCCGCTGTGGTCAAGACATTGGATGCTCATCTCGGATTTGCCATCGACCCGATAGGTGAACGGCTCACAGTTTGCGATGAAAACGGGAAAATATATCAGGACAACGATTTGCTATATATAGCGACGAAACTTTATCTCGAACTTAATAAACCCGAATCGATTGCAGTGCCGATTTCCGCTACTATGGGTGTCGATTTTCTCGCAAGAGAACACGGGACAAGAGTAATTCACACTCGCGACGAACATCTCGCTATGATGGAAGCTGCATTGAAATCGGAAATATCATTTGTCGGCGGAAATCGCGGAGGATTTATTTTCACTAATTTCGGTTTCGCCTGTGATGCTATGTTCGCAGCTATCAAAGTTCTCGAAATGCTTGCAAAAACCGAGCGGAAACTTTCCGAAGTGGCATCGACAATACCGAATTATCGCTGGGTCGAACGGGAAATCGAATGTCCGTGGCATGCAAAGGGTAAGGTTATGCGTTCGCTAATCGAATATACCCAGAAATTTCCGCGTGAGATAATCGATGGTGTGCGAGTCATCACATCGAATGCGTGGATACTAATGCTTCCCGATGCCGAACGGCCTGTTTTCCATCTTCTCTCGGAGGGCAAAACCGAGAAAACGGCGAATGAACTTGTGAAAAAATACTCAGAACTTATCGAGAAATGGCAAAAAAAATGAAAACCGAATAAAAATTGCGGAAATTCCAGTTTTTGCTTTTAAGATAAGCTCAAATAACTTTTAATATTTTCTTGAAAACCGACAGTATCCCTTGTTTCCACGGGACTCTGTGAGTAATGCCGGTTCCTTTTATCTCACTTTTATGCTCGAGATACCATTTGTAAGATTTAATGAGCGCATCGGTATTGCTATATTTAGGTTCCCATCCCAAATCCTTTTCGATTTTTTCAATCGAAACGAACGATTCCTTATCTGCTGTGCCATATACCCATTTGTAAAGAGGTGAAAGTTTTAGGAACTCAAAAAATACGAGTGCAGGTTTGACAATAAATGAGGGAATAGGCATCACTTTCGAGCCGCTGCCCGCAAATTCGCATAGCGCACCGACATCTTCTTTGACAGTCCGGAATTCTTTCGCTCCCACATTAAAAGTCCCATTAGCTTTTTCGGCAGAAGCGGTAGCTGTTAGAAATATAGCTTCTACAAGGTCGTCGACATCGAAAAGCTGGTAAAGATTTTTCCCATTCCCGATAACTGGAATTCTAACTCCGTTCTCCACCCAGTCATAAAGTATCTGGAAAACCCCGAGTCTTCCAGTTCCGATGAAAGTTTTCGGCCTTATGACAGGCACACACATTCCTTTTTCCCTGAATTCTTCACATACTTTCTCGGCTAAAATTTTGCTTTCTCCATAATTACCTACACCGACCATCGGGTCGATTTCATATATCGGGTGTTTTTCTGGAACTCCATAGACAGCGGTCGAAGATATAAATACCACTCTCGTTTTATATTTATTGGCAACTTCGAGCACATTTCTCGTTCCATCGACATTGGTTGTGAAAATATCTTTCTTGCTCCACAGTGGAAGAGCGGCGGCAGCGTGAATAACAAAATCGAACTTTGAATCGGCGAATAATCTTTCGAGTCCATTCAAATCCCTTACATCCATATCGATAAATTCCGAACCTGTAGGATATTCAGAAGGGTCGAATGGAGCTATATCGAGAAGAGATAATTCTATTCCTTTGTCACCGAAATAATTAGCGAGATGGTATCCGAGAAAACCCGCTCCGCCTGTTATAAGTGTTTTCATAATTTAGCTCCTTTCAAAAAACTTAATTTATTCCTTAAACCAATTCTCGATTGTTGGAATTTTATCCTTTGCAGTCAAATCGTATCTTATCGGTGTAATCGATACATATCTATGGCGAAGTGCCATCAAATCCGAATCCTCCCCTCTATCGACCTCGACCATCGTGCCGCTCATCCAATAATATGTTCGTCCCTGTGGGTCGATTCGACGCTCGAAAAAATCGTCGAAATATGTAGTCGCTTGACGAGTAATATTAAAACCTTTGATATTTTCCATAGTTAGATTCGGCACATTGACATTCAGGAAAATCCCGCCGGGTAGCCCATATTTCAAAACTTTTTCTGCAATTCGACTGGTAATCTCTACAGCGGTGGAATAATCGGCATCGGAGCGATGAGTATCCAATGAAACTGCAATCGATGGAATTAGCAGCATTGTGCCTTCGGTAGCTGCGGACACTGTCCCCGAATAAATCAGCGATGCGCCGACATTAGCTCCCTGATTGATACCCGAAATTAAAAGGTCGGGCTGATGTTTCAAAATCACTCGTATTGCAAGTTTCACGCAATCGGCTGGAGTTCCACTGACCGCATATCCGAAAAAATTACCATTTTGCTCGACCTCATAAATTCGCAGGGGGTCTGCAAGTGTAATCGAATGCCCGACAGCGCTTTGTTCTCTATCGGGTGCTACAATAATGACCTCGTATTTCTCACGAAGTTTTTTCGCGAGTGTAGAAAGTCCCTGTGCATAAATTCCATCGTCATTAACTAATAAAATCGCCATAATAACCTCGTATATTAAAGTTCACCGTAGTATCGATTGAAAAATTTAATTAAAAATATCATCGGTGCAAGAATTAAATAATCGAATTTTCATTTTCATTTGACTTAATGCAAATTTTTGATTTATATAATGTAAAATTATTGATAAAGCCAAACCGAATAATATATGAAAACGCAAAAATCTAAAATACTAATCGTCGATGACGAGCCATCGCAGCGAGAATTACTGGCTGGGTTTCTGAACAAGAAGGGATTCGCGACAAAATGCGCAGGAAGTGTCGCCGAAGCTATCGAGATATTCGAGAACGAGGGTTTCGATACTGCTGTGCTCGATTTGAAACTTCCCGATGGCGATGGTATCGAACTTCTAAAAAAATTGCGAGCAATCGACCCCGACCTCGGCGCAATATTTTTAACCGCTTATGCGAGTATATCCTTTGCTGTCGAGGGTATTCGCGCCGGTGCAGAAGAATTTTTGGAAAAGCCTGTGGAATTGTCTCAACTCGAAATTCTGCTGCGCAAATTGACCGACCATCGAAAAATAGTTATAGAAAATCACGCGTTGTTAGAGACATCGGCGATGAATCTGCCATCGGAAATCATTGCGGAATCGCTCCAAATGAAGGAAATTATCAATATCGTCGCACGAGTCGCACCGACCGATGCCATTGTTCTTATAACAGGCGAAAGCGGCACAGGAAAAGAACTTGTGGCTCGGCTACTTCACTCGGGAAGTAATCGCAGCCAAAAACCATTCGTGCCGATAAATTGCGCAGCGATTCCCGAAACATTGCTCGAAAGCGAACTTTTCGGCTACGAACCCGGTGCATTTACAGGCGCACGAAAAAGACAATCGGGAAAATTTGAAATGGCAAGCGGCGGCACTGTTTTTTTAGATGAAATCGGCGATTTCCCTGCATTACTTCAGGCGAAACTGCTGCGATTTCTCGAGGATGGCACATTTTACCGTCTCGGTGGAACAGAATTAGTCTCGCCCGATGTCAGAATTATATCGGCGACCAATCGAAATATCGAGAAAATGGTAAAATCCGGCACTTTTCGCGAGGATTTATATTATCGGTTGAATTTGATACGAATTCATATCGCACCACTTCGCGAGCGTTCAGCAGACCTTTTAAAACTCGCCAAAATATTTTTAAACAATTTTGCGAAAAAGCACAATAAAAATATCGTAGGTTTCACCGAGGATGCTCGAAATCGATTTCTACGATACGATTGGTTCGGCAATGTGCGTGAGCTGAAAAATGTTATCGAGCGAGCGGTAATCCTTTCGAGAAACGAATATATTCCGGCGAATCTGATTCCCGTGAACGATGAAGATTCACAGGAAACAATAACTGTGAGAAAACTCGACCTTCGGAAGCTTGCGGATATCGAACGCGAGCATATCCTCGCGATTTTGCGATACTGCAATGATAATCAGACCGAAGCTGCAAAAATTCTCGGCATCCATAGAAATACTCTGCGTAATAAATTGAAGGAATACGGAATCGAGACGGAATAGCGGATTGCGTTTCGGCACCGAAGAATATGTAATCCCTGTCCCCCGCTTCCATAGGTCAGAGCAAAAGCAAAGAACTGTGCAGGAACTTGTCCCGCAACGGCGGGATATGGAAAAAATTCGGAAATGGGGATGGTGGAGGTAGTATCAAAAAATAAGTGAGTCTAAAGCTCACGGTTTATAAGTTTTTGCCTTGACAATTGGCAAATGACTAACTAACTTTATAAATAGAGCAAACACGAAACAAAGGAATTCACGATGGAGAAATCTGAAAAATTGCTTTGGCAAATCCTCAGCGGCTCATCCGATAATAATATCCGATTTTCAGATTTATGCAATTTGCTTCGTAAACTGGGATTCAATGAGCGTGTTCGCGGCAGTCATCATATATTTCGGAAATATGGAGTCGAAGAAAAAATAAACATACAAAAGGATGACGATAAAGCAAAACCATACCAGGTTCGCCAGGTTAGAAATGTGATAACGAAATACCATCTTGGAGGCGATATATAATGGAGAAGTATGAAACTATCATTTACTGGAGCGACAAAGACCAGGCTTTCGTTGCAGATGTGCCAGAACTGCCGGGATGTATGGCGCACGGTAACACGAGAGAAGAAGCGCTGATAAACATAAATGAAGCCATTAAACTATGGCTCGATACAGCCAAAGAGTTCGGCGACCCCATACCAGAGCCGCTCGGGCGTCGTTTGATATTTGCTTAAATAAACACCATCTTTTCACGCCACAGGTCAGCGGTAGAGCAAGAAACGGTGCAGGTTATGGAGGGTATAGTGAGGTGTGGGTGGTGGAAGTGATATAATCTCGCCAGAAAAATCCACGAGGACGATGCTTTGGCTTTTTCTTGCGAAAAGCATTTGATGAGGTAGATTTGGGAAGAGAAAATGAAATAACAAAAAGGAGGTTAAGTATGAAACAGATTATGAGGAAAAGAAATCTTTTCACGCCAGTTCTTTTTATTTTTTTGCTGGTTTGTTTATCGGGTCTCTATTTACAGGGTTGTGCGGCAACTCGCATTTCCTATTTCGACCAAACTACATACAAAAACCTCACGGACATTAAACCGCAAGTTCTCTTACTTTATGAGACATTTACAAATGAGGAAATTGACACAATGCTGATAGATAATATCCGTTTAAAACTTGCACAAACATATGAGTATGAAAAAGGAAAGGATAATAATAGTGAAACAACAAAGCAAATCAAAAAAATTCAAGAAATGTTTGAAAGACATGTTAAAGATCGTTTCGAAAAAGGGAAATGGACAAAAGAGCATTTAGAAAATAAAAAAGAAAATATAGAGGAAGCTTTCGATATCGCTATCAAAACAGAAAGAGCAAAAAATAAAAATAAATAGGAGGTTTTATTATGGATTGGCAGGAATGGTTGCATAGTTTTGGCG
>JAGGZE010000077.1 GCA_021162205.1 bacterium | reverse complement strand
CCGCGACAACTACCTTGGCAAGGTAGCGCTCTACCACCTGAGCTACTCCCGCTTTCACACAAATATTTATATACCTATATTTAAATGTCAAGAAATATTTTCAATATCTAATGTTTTGGTTTGACACTATCGAAATTTATCATTTATTTTTGAACAAAATACAATTGGAGGATTTTTATGCGTCGTTTTATTGGAATAATGATATTTCTGGTTTTGCTCGCAGGTTGTGCTAAAAACATCGAAATTCCTGTATATGGCAATGCTAATTTCTCTGTTTGCAAAAGCGGCGATTGCTCGACCAAACTCAGTTTCAATCCGGATTCTATTCTAACTATCGAAAATGCAAAGGAATGCAAAGTTATTTTCTACGAGGGTAAATTTTTCCTTATCGGCGAAAAATTCTCGAATATATGGGTCGGTGAAAACAAGGATAATGAAATAGAATTCAAGTCTATCGAAATCGAGAAATCGCCCGTCTCGAATGTATCTATGGACTGGAATAGAGGGCTTTTAATTATCGGCGGTAAATATGCCGATGGCACCGATTTCAAAATCGTTGTCGATAGAAAAGGAAAACTGAACTGGGAGTGAATATGTTCATTAAAAAAATTATATTAGTATCGACTATTTTCATATTTGGTCTAACTTATTCTCAAAGTGTTCAGGATGAACTTCGCACCGCAAAAGAACTTTGGACACAAGGTAAATGCAAACAAGCGATGGTTCATATGGATAAAGTCCGAACACGGCTGAACGATTTCCCCGATAATGCACGCTCGCAAATCGAAAAATCGTTCCTCGAATGGTCGGGTATTTTGCAGAACTCATCGAAATTAAAACACATGCTCAAAGAAGCGATACCACCTATCGCCGATACCACCGGTAAAACTATTCCACTCGCGAAATTGCAGACTGTCCGCGATAGTCTAAATAAATTGCTTTCGCTATCGAACTCGATACAATGCCTCGATATACAAGATGAAATTCAGACGAAAATTATTATTACGATGGATTCGACAAATCTTGTGATGGACAAATATATCGATGACATAATATCCGACAATGAAGGTTTGCGAACCGCTATCGATAGTTTGACTAAACTCGCTCGCCGATATAAACGGTTGCTTCCTGTTTTAGATTCGCTGCGGGCTATAATCGCTCGTCAGTCCGGTAATATTCGAGCGCTTCAGGCACAGGTGGACACGATTCTCCTTATGGCGAGTCAAACCGCTAATATATCCGGTGGCGATGAATTTTCAGCGATAAGTTCGCCGACCGACCAAATAGCCAATGCTTTATTAGATGGTGTGGAAAATCGAATTATCTCATTAGGCGAAGGCAAGGTCAGACGAAAGGATTACACCGATGAACAAAGCGATTCGCTGCTCGGTGAATTTACTGCTATTGCAAGCTGGCTCGATACATCGCTTGTGGCAAAAAATTCGCCTACACGAGCTAAAGCATTGCGGGAGCTTTGTTTCAATTACACCGATTTGATATTCTCACATAACAAATCGAATAATCTAATTCGATGGGTTGCATTGATATTGCTTGCAATCATCGTTATTGCAGCGATTGTTTTTGCACTTAAACGGAAGAAAAAATGAAAATTTTAATCGTAGATGATGAGAAAAAATTAGGCATTCTTTTCAGCAGAGCGCTCAAAAACGCCGGCTATGAATCGAAATATGTCGAGACCGCCGAATCCGCTATATCGATACTTTCCGATGGTTTCGATATCGTGATTTCGGATATTAAAATGCCGGGCATGAATGGACTCGATTTGCTAAGACATATCAAGAAAAATTTTCCCGATACCGCTGTTGTTATGATGACTGCTCACGGCACAATCGAATCCGCAATCGAGGCAATGAAAACAGGTGCTTACGATTATCTTCTGAAACCATTTCCAACCGATGAACTTATAATGACTGTCGAGCGAATTTCCAGGCAATTGCACATTAAACAGGAATTGGACTATCATCGGAAAGTCGAACACCAGCGGTTCGGTGAAATCATCGGGAAATCCGAATCGATGCTAAAAGTTTTCGATTTAATCGCAAAAGTCGCACCATCCGATGCTACGGTTCTGATACTCGGTGAAACAGGCACAGGAAAGGAACTTGTAGCGCGGGCGATTCACAATCGTTCCAATCGCAATAAAAAACCGTTTGTCGCAATAAATTGCGCCGCTATTACCGAAACTCTTTTGGAAAGCGAACTTTTCGGATACGAGCGGGGAGCTTTCACCGGTGCGAACAAACGAAAACCTGGAATGTTCGAACTCGCCGATAGTGGAACATTATTTCTCGATGAAATCGCCGAAATGCCACCACAATTGCAGGCAAAACTCTTGCGAGTGCTTCAGGAAAAAACTGTATATCATCTCGGCGGAACCGCACCGATTAAGGTCGATGTTAGAATTATTTCTGCAACGAACAAAATATTGAAGGAATATGTGAATCATAAAAAATTTCGCGAGGATTTGTATTTTAGACTCGCAGTGTTCCCAATCGAACTGCCACCGCTTCGCGAAAGAACTGTCGATATTCCATTACTTTCAGAAAATTTTTTGAGCAAACGCTTAAGCAATGCAAAAATCACTTCCGATGCAATGAATCTATTGAAGGAATACGATTTCCCCGGCAATGTGCGTGAATTGGAAAATATTTTAGAGCGTGCATTGATTCTTTCAAGTGGAAAAGATATAAAAATAGAGCATCTGCCCGACCTCGAATTATCGAAAATCGAGAGCGAATCTTTCGAACCGGGCGAAACGACTTTGAATGAACTCGAGAAAAAAATGCTTCTCTCCGCTCTCGAAAAATCTGGCGGGAACAAATCCAAAGCAGCAAAACTGCTCGGTATCACGAGAAGAATGATTTACACAAAATTGAAAAAATATGGATTCGATATTCGGGAGGATTAAATATGCTTGGAAAAGACGGTGTTGCAGAAAAATCGGATATGGAACAAATTATGCCATCTCATGAACGGCTCGAAAAAGGTGCGGTTGCGATAATCGAATGTTTTCAGGAAATACCATGCGACCCATGTTTTGCTTCCTGCCGTAAAGGAGCAATAAAACCGTTCGATAATATCAACGATTTGCCGAAAATAGATTTCGACCTTTGCGATGGCTGTTCGTTATGTGTCGCCGCATGCCCCGGACTCGCTATTTTCATAGTGGATTATACTTATAGCGACGATAACGCATTATTGAAAATTCCACACGAATTTGTTCCACTTCCGCAGAAAGATGAAGTGGTGAAACTTCTGAACAGAAATGGCGAAATCGTATGCGATGGCTGGATTGTTCGCTCGGTTAAATTTCGAGATAAAACAAATGTTCTATGGGTCGAGGTCCCAAAAGAATATGCGATGGATATTCGTGCTGTCGCACCGAATTCCTATATAATCGAGAACCCATTGCGTAAGCAGGTTTAACCTGTTTTCTTTGTGCAACTTTTCTTCCAACAGAATGGAATTCATTGTTGCACATACATTATCGAAATCTTTTAATAAATAGAAGAGAGGCAATACCTTATTTTCTCCGAATCTCTTTTCTAAAAAATTTAAATTTTCTGGCGACTTTTAGTCGCCAGAAATACTAAAGTTTTCTTGAATAAATTCCCACAGAAAAAGTTCATAAAATAATTTTCCGTATTGAACTTGACAAAGAAATAATTTGCAATTTAATTGAAGGAAATCAATAAATTGGAGGTTAGAATGGCTGTCTATCATTTTACGACACCTTTGACCGAGGAAGATGTCAGGAAATTGCGGATTGGCGATGAAGTGTATATTAGCGGGTTAGTTTATACTGCGCGGGACGCAGCACATCAGCGATTGTTGGATATGCTCGCTAATGGCGACGAATTACCTTTTCAGGTCGATGGTTCGGTGATTTATTATGTCGGTCCTGCACCTGCACCTCCGGGGAAACCTATCGGTTCGGCTGGTCCTACGACGAGTTATCGTATGGATGCGTATTCACCGACATTGATTGCCAATGGCGAACGAGGAATGATTGGCAAGGGTCCTCGCAATCGAGATGTTGTCGATGCGATGAAAAAGTATGGTGCGGTATATTTTGCTGCGACAGGCGGCGCTGCCGCATTGATTGCAAAAACCATTCTCAAAGCCGAGATTATCGCATTTCCGGAACTTATGTCCGAGGCAATCCGCAAACTCGAGGTCGAGGATTTCCCTGTAATAGTTGCGCAGGATTCCTATGGCGGTAATATGTTCGAGGAAGGCACTAAAAAGTATCACAAGGACTAATAAATTTTATGGTAAATATTTTATACTTAATTTAAAATTAGCCGAGAGGTCGAAATGGAAACTATAATAAAAAAAGGTGATATCGAAATAGAGCAAAAAATAATGGACATTTCTGGCGAGGATTTCTACCGATGTTATCAATGTGGCGAATGTTCTGCGGGCTGTCCTGCGGCATTTCAGATGGATATTTTACCCAATCAAATCAATGCACTTTTGCAGACAGGTGAATTCGACAAGGTTCTCGAATCCGATACGATTTGGCTTTGTGTCGCCTGTTTCGAATGCGCAACCAGATGTCCGCACAATATCGATATCGCAAAGATAAACGAGGCATTGCGTCAGATAAAAATCCGCAAGAATATAGATTTGTTCAATATATGGGATATTATAAAGCAAGAGGAATTTCCTACTGTTGCGCTTGTCGCAAGCTTTAGGAAATTTACAGCTTGATATTCAAGTAGTTACAATGATTATTTAATGATATTTCTTAAGGAGATAGGATATTATGATTAAATACAATTACTTCCCTGGATGCACATTGAAAACCACTGGCACAGAATTAGAACGCTCCGCATTAAAAGTATCCGAAAAATTGGGATTTCAACTTGTCGAATTGCCGAAATGGTATTGCTGTGGAACGATGGTCTCGCTCACAAGCGATAACAAGATGCACTCGCTCGGTGCTATCAGAACACTTACACGAGTTCAAGAAACAGGCGATAACCGTGTAGTCTCGCTTTGCTCGATATGCTATAATACACTCAAACGAATCGATAATAGATTTAACGAAGACCCCGATTTCAAATCCGCTGTGGTGCAATTTATGGATGAGGAACCCGAATACGAGGGCAAAGTCGAATCGCTCCATTATCTTCAAGTTTTACGCGATGACATCGGTTTCGACAAATTGAAATCCGCTGTGGTTCGCTCACTCGAAGGTCTCAAAATCGCTCCATACTACGGCTGCTTACTTCTTCGCCCCAAAGAAATGTCCATCGATGAGAACTACGAGAATCCATCGATTCTCGAGAATCTAATCGAATCACTCGGTGCTATTCCTGTCGATAATCCATATAAAAACGAATGCTGTGGCGCTTATGAAACGGTTCACAATCCCGAGCAGGTTGTATCGATGACATACGATATTGTCGAGGGAGCTCGAAAAAATGGCGCCGATGCAATCATTACATCCTGCCCGCTTTGCCATTTCAATCTCGATAGCCGCCAAACACTTGTCCAGCAGACTCATCCAAGTTTTCAGCCAATGCCGATACTTTATTTCAGCCAATTGATGGAACTATCTCTTTTCGATGAGAAACCCGTTTGGGAAAAGCATAAAATTTCCCCCGAGCCGATTATAGAAAAGTTTTTTGTGGAAAAATAAATTCGATGAAACGGCGATGGCTATGGCGCAAATATGCTCTTTGCACTCGAATGGACAGAATCGCAGGAGGAAGTTGATAAAACCAAAAAAAGCTGGGAAAATGCTGGGAATGGGGAGCGAAAAACAGGCGAACGCCTGGAGCTTTCAGCTCTTTTTGAGCCCTTCGGCTCTTTTTAAATTGTTAAAAATTTATTTCGATTGAGCAGGTGCAACAAGGAATTCCACTCTGGTGGAAGGTCCCAACTTCATCGGGATTCAGAAAAAAGTTGCACGCTAAAAACAGGCGAATGCCTGCCCGATAAGGTAATTTATTTTTTAATTTTTAATAAAATTATTAAATTAAATTG
>JAGGZE010000099.1 GCA_021162205.1 bacterium | reverse complement strand
TGAACTTGTCGGCCCTCCCGATAAAATCGGGATGCTCTGCCAACTGAGCTACACCCCCAATTTCACCCAAATAAGTTTAAAACCTTTTTGGAAATTGCAAAGATATAGATAGCATATTTTCTGTCAAGATAAAATGTGCTATTTCACTATAAAAAATACATTTTTAGTCGATTACTTCCGCTTTTTTTTCTCTTCGTATAAAGATTGCCGTTGCGATAGCACCGAGTGCTCCACCAATCATATCGTATATCAAATCCTTCATCGTATCGACAAGCGAGCTATCAATAGGTGAACCTTGACTGTGAAATCCGAACAAAACATCGCCAGCATACTCGCCGATTTCCCACAATGCACCAATTCCCACCGTGCATAAAAATACGGTTATAAGAGCGAAACCAATGTTTAATTTCGGTCTTGATGCAAAAAATAATGCATACCCTGCAAAAAATACAAATATAGCAATACCAATAGAATTACTGAAATGAAGAATTTTATCGTAATATACAAAATATCGATAAAATTCAAAACCCTCGCCGAGAACAATATGGGCAACTAAAACAAGTGAAATGAACATCTCGATTTCCCAAGGAAGTTTAAACTTGAACTCTTCTGCAAGCCAGAGTGGTAAAAGTGAAATAAAAAATGACAAAATAGCACCGATACCATTAGATATATCACCTTTCACAAAGAATAGAATTGCCGACAGGAGAAGGGAAATTCTCAACAACCAGGTGAATATATTCTCCCAATTCCGCAAGGTTTATTTCCTTTCATTCATTTCTATGATTTTCTCGATGATTTCACTTGTGGAGTATCCCTCGACAATCGGTATTCTCACGACTTTTCCATCCCATTGTTTTATCTGTTCGGCACCGACGATTTCAGAAATTTCATAATCGGCACCCTTGACAAGTATATCGGGACGAATTATTTCTATCAACTCACTCGGTGTGTTCTCATCGAATGGAACGACAGCATCTACAAAATATAACGATGCTAAAATATAAGCTCGGTTATCGAGCGAATTTATCGGTCGTCGAGAACCCTTGATTCTGCGCACACTGTCGTCGGAATTCAAACCGACGACGAGATAATCGCCTAACTGTCGTGCATCGAAAAGATATTTGCAATGTCCACGATGAATTATATCGAAACAACCATTGGTGAAAACAACTTTTTTGCCATTTCTCTTTAATTCATCTCGAATAGCGAGAAAATCGCCGCTGCACTCGTATATTTTGTTCACAGGCTCATTCATACTAAATCGGTTCGATTCCACTTTTTTTTCAATCGTGGAATTAGAATTCGATGATAAAATTTATAACCAAATATGTCGAAACGAGTATTTAAATTTATTAAGTGCCGATTTTCCAGCTTGCGAGATATTTTTCCTGTTCCTCTGTAAGCTTATCGACTTCGATACCCATTGTTTCGAGTTTAATTTTCGCAACCCATTTATCGATTTCAGCCGGGACATCGTGAACATCGACAGTGAAATCGCCCTTATTCTTAGCGACATACTCGCCTGTTAAAGCTTGTAGTGCGAACGACATATCCATCACGGCGGCAGGATGACCCTCGGCAGCAGATAGATTTATAAGTCTTCCCTCACCGAGTAGGAAAATCGAATGACCATCGGGTAAAATATACTGGTCGACCATCGGACGAACATTTCGATTTATTTTTTTAGCCATTTTTTCGAGCCCTTTCGCATCGATTTCCACATTGAAATGCCCCGAATTAGCAACAATCGCGCCATCTTTCATAAGTTCGAAATGCTCGGGACGGATGACATTGATATCGCCCGTAATTGTGCAGAAAATATCGCCTAACGGCGCCGCCTCGGACATAGGCATAACCTCGAAACCATCCATAGTGGCTTCCAGAGCTTTGACCGGGTCGATTTCTGTAACGATAACTCTCGCACCGTGACCCTTTACCCGTGTTGCGAAACCTCTTCCACACCAGCCATATCCGGCAACAACAACAGTCGAGCCCGCAATCAACCTGTTCGTCGCACGAATTATGCCATCGAGCGTAGATTGCCCTGTGCCATAGCGATTGTCGAAAAAGTGCTTCGTTTGAGCATCGTTTATCGAGAAAACAGGGAAAATAAGTTTTTTATTCTTGGCGAGTGATTTCAATCTAATAACGCCGGTAGTGGTTTCCTCCATCGAACCCCAGATATTTTTCGCTTTGTCATCGGGATATTTTTCGTGAAGTGTAGCGACCAAATCAGCACCATCGTCGTGTGTTATTTGAGGATTAAAATCGAGACAGGACTCGATATGGTCGTAATATGTATCGTTATCCTCGCCATTTATTGCGAAAACCGAGATTCCATAGTGATGAATCAGCGCAGCGGCAACATCATCCTGAGTCGAAAGCGGGTTCGATGCGCAAAGTCGCACATTCGCTCCACCGGCGGCGAGTGTTCTCATTAAATTCGCTGTCTCCGTAGTAACATGAAGACATCCCGCAATATTTATTCCATCGAGCGGTTTTTCTTTCGAAAATCGTTCTCGAATTTGCCTTAGCACAGGCATATCTCGTTCCGCCCATTCGATTCGATTTTTGCCGAGTTCGGCAAGCGATGAATCCTTGATGTGATTCGGTATCATTAAATCCTCCTTCTATGTTATTTATTTTTCTCCAAAATATTTTGCTAAAATATAAAACTATTTTTATAACGCAATAAAAATTTTACATATAGAAGAAATTATTCTATTCCGAATGAATTGCATAATGTGAAATCATATAATACCAATAGTTATTCGAGACATTTGCCAAATTCTCGTTTTGCCCATTTTATAGCTTTTTTCAACTGCGGAGTAGGTTTAGAATTTCGACGAACCGATTCATCGAGTATTCGTATCGAAGATTTTCGTGGAAATCCCTTTTTATAAGCGAAAATCGCACAGACTAAACCGAATCTCGCAGACCATTCATCGTTATGGACATACTCGAGCATTTTGCTGTATGGAATTTCAGCTGCGACTACCGATGCCAAAGTATCGCAAAATTCCCAGTTCTTTATCGATGGCACAATTTCATCTATCAACCGATTTAATTTATTGCCGAAAGCATTAAGTTCGAGTCGTTTCAATATCGATGCACCGAGCTGCTGAAGTTCCCTGATATCGCTTGTGCAAAGTGATTTTATGAAATTATAGGCGAGGTCGTTATCGGAGCATAAATCCAGGATGAAATGTTTCGCATAATCGTGAATTTTTCCCATTCGCACGCCGAGAACTATCTTGTTTCTCACACCATCGCGAATTATGAAATCGGCGTAATCGGCTTCGCTCATTTGTTTGAAATCGGCGACAATATTTTCTATCGAGAAAGTATCCATAATCGGTAATCAATCGAAATATTGCACAATAGTATCCGCAACCTCTTCGATTTCATCGTCTCGAAGTTCAGGAAATATCGGAAGCGATAAAACCTCGCCAGCAAGACGCATCGTAATCGGTAAATCGCTGTCATCGGTAGTTCCAGCGAATGGACCGAGTTTGTGAACAGGTATCGGATAATAAATCGCCACACCGATTTTTCGCTCGCCGAGAAATCGAACAAGATTGTCCCTGTGCTCGGATGGCACTCGAATAGTGTATTGATGATATGTATGATGCATGCCATTTAGTTCTATCGGCGATTTAACCTGTTCGATATCGGCGAATAGCTGCGAATAAAGTTCGGCATGATGCCTTCGCAAATTATTGAAATCATCAAGATGTTTCAATTTCACCGATAGAACCGTTGCCTGAATCGCATCGAGACGCGAATTGTATCCAAGCATTTCATTGTTATACCTTTTAGCTTCGCCGTGTGAGCGAAGTTTCCGCGATTCGGTAGCGATATGCTCGGAGTTTGTCGTGATAATTCCGCCATCGCCTGCCGCACTGAGATTCTTTGTCGGATAAAAACTAAATGCACCGGCTGCGCCGATAGAACCCGCTTTTTTGCCATTCAACAGCGAACCGACAGACTGACAGGCATCCTCGATTACAGTAAGTCCATTTTCGAGAGCGACTGCATTTATTTCATCCATCGCCGCAGGATGACCGAACAGATGAACTGGAATTATTGCCCTCGTTCGCTCATTTATGTTGTTAGCGATACTTTTTGGGTCGATACACATCGTCCCGTAATCGACATCGGCAAACACAGGAACAGCACCGATATTAGCAACAGCTTCGGCGGTAGCGAAAAATGTGAACGATGGAACGATTACTTCATCGCCGGACTTAATACCAACAGCTCGCAATGAAATTATTAGCGCATCGGTTCCAGAATTGACTCCGATTGCAAACCTCGTCCCGCAATATCGAGCAAAATCATTCTCGAAATCCGATAATATTTTCCCGCCAATATACATCCCATTAGAAAGAACATCCAAAATTTTGGGTTCGAGTTCATCCTTTATTCGTGCATATTGCCGCTTAAGATTAAAAATTGGAACCGACATAATCCCCTACCTTTCAGGTGTTTTCTTCGCATTGCTTTCCTGATTGCAGAGCAATCATTCCCTGCAACGCCAGATTAATCAAATAACTTTTGAAATTTCTGGGCGACAATGAATTTCACTCTTGTGAAAAAAAAGTCGCCCCTAAAAAGAGCCGAAGGGCTCAAAAGAGCCGAACGGCTCATTCGATGAGCGCTACTGCCATCGATGCGATAGATTCGCCTTTGCCGCTCGAATCCAAGCCCTCGTTTGTTTTTGCTTTAATCGATATTCTTTCGATATCGATATTCGATGCCGATGCGATATTTTTTCTCATATTCGGGATATATTGCAACATTTTCGGTTTCTCGGCGATAATATTAGCATCGATATTTACAATCGCAAAACCTTTATCTGCGAGCATTCGAGATATTATTTTGAGCATTTCGATAGAATTTGCATCTTTCCATTTCGGGTCGTGAACGGGGAAATGTGTTCCGATATCGCCGAGTGCTGCTGCTCCAAGAAGTGCATCGATAATGGAATGGACGAGTGCATCGGCATCGGAATGACCCTCGAGACCGAGCGGAAATGGTATTTCTATACCGCCGAGAATCAATTTTCTATTTTCAACAAGTCTATGAATATCATAGCCGATTCCAATTCGCATAGTATTATCCTTTATATAATATATTTATCATATTGTAATTCAATGAGTAGCAGTATTTTTTAATTTATTTACCGCCTTATTCGCAGCATTTTGCTCGGCATCTTTTTTGCTCGAACCGACACCGATACCGAGCAATTCATCGCCATCATAGACACCGATTGTGAACTCTACATTATGAGGCGGTCCGGTTGTTTCCAAAACGATATATCGCGGCTGTCTGCCTTTACTCTGAAGTAATTCCAATAATTGCCCTTTGAAATTTATGAACTTTGGTGAATTCAACAGAATATCTGCATATTTGAACAGTGTTCGCGATATAAAATCCCCGACCGATTTCAGCCCGCCATCTAAATATATCGCTCCGACAATAGATTCATAAATATCACACAAAACCGAATCGCTCAAATTAAAATTCTCGAGCGAATTGTCGTATATAACAAATTTTTCGGCATCGAATGTTTTCGCAATATTCGCCAATGCGGTAGAATTGACTAAAATTCTTCGCATTTCGGTGAGTTTGCCCTCGTTAGCATCGGGATATAGTTTGAACAGTCGAGCGCCGACGATAAAATCCAGCAGCGCATCGCCAAGAAATTCGAGTCGCTGATACGAATCCGATGGCTTTTCAGCTATCGATGGATGCGTGAGCGCTCGAACGAGTATGCTTTCATCGGAAAATTTATAACCGATGATTTTTTCAAATTCATTAGTTTGTCGAAATATTTTCATCATTCGATTTATTCTCGTTAGTTTTTTTTCGTATCAAAATTTCTTAAAAATTTAATTTTTGAATATTTGAATTTTTGAACTAATTTATAACATTATCGAATATATGCAAACGAAAAATATTATTCGGTTTTATTATTGCAATAGCGGATTCAAACTATCGAGAGTGGAAAATGAATTGGAAAAAGACGATAATATTAGCACTTATTTTAATCATCGCCTCTGCCGGATATTGGTGGTTCGAGGTTCGATTGAAAACAAAACATCTTCGGACCGAGATAGAAAAAACCCGTCTGCTCGAAGATGTCTATCGCATCGAGAAATTCAGAATCGAAACGAGAAGCGGTGCAGTCGAGGTCGCTCATGATTCCACTATGAAACAGTGGAATGTGGTTTTTCCTGTTCAATATCCTGTGGATAACGATGCGGTTCAAACTGTTTTGCGGGCGGCACTTGGAATTCGATATATCGATATTATCGCAGATAGTGGCAATCCTGCCGATTATGGTCTCGCGCCGAAACCGTGGGTTAAATTCATTGCCGGAAATGAAACCTTTTATCTCGGCGATGAAACACCGACTCACAAGGGCGTTTATGCTAAAATCGATGGCGACAGCAGAATTTTGCTCGTAAATAAAAATTTTAGAGCCGATTTATTCAAACTCCCATTCGATTTGCGGGACAAAACGATTTTACCGAATATCGACTTAATGAATCTCGATACTGTGAAAATCGTTCGCACATCGGGGGAAATTAAACTCATTAGAAAAGGGTTCCAATGGTGGATTATCTCTCCCATTGCTGCGAAAGCATCGAATAAAATCGTCGATAATATTCTCGATAAAATCATATCTGCAAAAGCATCTGGTTTCCCTGCTGAAAATTATAGCGATTCGACTTTGAAAAAACTTCAAGTGAGGAAATTTGCCCAGATTACACTTTCTACAAACGACTCTTCAAAATATACGATGAATATTTATATTTCAAAATCTATGGTTAATGAAAAACCAAAAGTTATTTATGCATCGGTTAATAATAAAGCGCCATTATTCGAGATTTCGCAGCAGGTTTTCGATATTTTGAATACTCGGATAAGCACATTTCGTGAGCGGAAATTATTCGATAAGCTCGCCGATGCCGATAGATTCATAATCGAGGAAGTAAATAATTTTAAATTCGAGTGCAAATTCAAAGCTGGCGATTGGTTCATTTTATATCCCGATTCAAACAAAGCCGACAAAGACAAAATAGCTAAAATGCTCGCTGCTTTCAGTTCGATTTATATCGATTCATTTGTCCCGTTTGGGCAGGACACAGATTTCGAGCCATCGGGATGGAAATTTTCATTCTATATCGGTTCAGACAGCATAGCAATTCTAATCGGTGATACAATAGATAACAAACTTAGAATCGAATCACAACAATTCGGGACGAATGAATACTATCTTATTCACGATAGAAATATTTTGGATTATTGCAAATCCGATAGAAATAGATTTTTCGCACAATAAGGATTTTTTTTTAAAAATCTAAAAATCCTTGACTTTGCAAAATTTGCAACTTAATATTTTTCGTTATGATTAGTATATCACAAATACTGCTGATGGCTTTGTTAGTTGTCGATAGCACTTTCGCACCCGTTCCAGCCGAACCGAGCGTAAGCTCGTCGCTATCTGTCGATAAATGTGCAATCGAAGATAGTTTCGACTATTTTATATCGGTGGAATTTTTTGGCGAACCTGTCTATTTTGTCTGGGATTCAATCGAAGCGCCAACTACATCGGGATTGAATTTCATCGGCGAATCGCGAAAAACCACCACATACTTTTCAGGTGATTCGATATATGGAAGAACTGTGGCCGATTTAAAATTCTCACCGATTCAAACAGGCGATATCACGATGTCCGATGGATACTATCGATTGCTATGGATACCGAATGGCGACACGACAAATATCGACACGATAACGATAAAATATCCTGGATTCGCGATCGTGGGTTTGCCAAAACAAAGTTCTAATGTTCCACTTACTCCAATTCTACTGATTATAGTAGCGATTGTATTTCTAATTGTGCTGATTTTAATATTGAGAAAAATCACCCAAAATGTTCGCAAAAAACGAATGAAAAAAACTCGTCCACTATCGGTATCGGAAAAAGCTTTGGATGAACTATCGAAAATTTCGCTAACCAGAAACACATCCGAGCAAATACTCGATATAATTACCAAAACTGTGAGAGATTATATATCTGACAAGTATAAAATATCTACGGTTGGATTATCCTCGAAAGAAATAATCGACTCTCTCGAACGAGGTGGACTCGGCGGTCATAGATTAGTTGCATTGAAAAAAATACTGAATTATTGCGACGATGTTCGTTTCGCAGAACTTTATCCCGAACAAAATGAAATCGAAGAGATTTTTGCACTCGCACAGAAATTTGTATCGGAATGAAATAATTTTTGGACGCTTTACTTATATCGTATTCATTATGAGGTAGAATTATCGAGATAGATATAAAAATTATCACAATCCAAAGTCCTCGACACTCCCTCAAACTATATTCGACCGCTTATTAAAAACTTTTTATCCAAATACAATCTGCGTAAAGAGTTCGATGAAAACAAACTCACTATTGACATTTAATAAAATTTTAATATGATGTAATTAAATCGATTGGAGGAAAATATGATATTTAATCAAAGCTTCTCAGATTTTAATAATGAAAATCATCTATGGGAAACTCCGCAGCTATCCGAGATTGAGGTTAATTCATATCTTCATTTTGTTCAGCGAATAATTTTAGAATCTGGCGGTCTTATTCGCGAAGGATATTATCGTCATAAGGAAATCTCTCGCAAAAGCGGTAGGGAACTCGTTACCTCTGCGGATATCGCATCTGAAAAATTTTTGCACTCTCAAATATCGACAACCTATCCCGACCATAAAATATTATCCGAGGAACTTAGCAATTCGCAGGCAACTGATGTTGAAAATTTATGGGTAATCGACCCGCTCGATGGCACCAATAATTTCGCTCACGATTTCCCATTTTTTGCGATTTCGATTGCATTCGTTCATCGAAATAATCTCGTTCTCGGCATTGTTTATGACCCTTTGCGTGAGGAAATATTTTGGGCGACATGTTTAAGCGACGCTTATCTAAATGGTGAAAAAATCGCTGTTTCATCGGCTAAAGAATTATCCGAATCGATTCTCGCTACCGGTTTCCCTTACGACCTTGCGCCGGATACCGAGAATAATCTCGATAATTTCATCGATTTTTCTTATGCATCGCAAGGACTTAGACGAGCGGGTTCTGCTGCACTCGACCTTTGCTATGTCGCCGCTGGAAGATTAGATGGTTTTTGGGAACTTAAACTGCGACCATGGGATATGGCTGCCGGTGCATTGATTGTGAAAAAGGCAGGCGGAATCGTTACAGATTTTTCTGGAAATCCTTGGCAATTAAACTCGGACAGGATTGTTACAGCAAATTCAGATATTCACTCACAAATGTTGTCCATAATTGGTAAATAATGAAACAAAACCTGAAATCTCGTTTTCTATTATGGTGTTCTGAGTATATCTTGCCATTTCTTATTAAGTTATTTGGTATAACTTGGCGTATATCCATAAGTAATGAAAAATTATTTCCCGATAGTTCGGCGATTTTCCCGATATG
The DNA here is from genome assembly GCA_021162205.1 of bacterium. Classification (GTDB taxonomy): domain Bacteria; phylum UBP14; class UBA6098; order B30-G16; family B30-G16; genus JAGGZE01. The sequence continues at coordinate 3,144 of JAGGZE010000099.1, read as the reverse complement.
GCATGGACATCTTATCGTTCATGCATACGCATTCAGAAACCGTGGAATTAAAGTGCTTATCAGCAAATCCAAGGATGGCGAATTGATTACGAAAACGATTAAAAAACTCGGGTATGGAGTTATTCGCGGTTCATCCTCCAAAGGCGGCGCTGCAGCTGTTTTGAAAATAATAGACGAACTTAAACAAAAAAACATTCAAATCGCCATCACTCCCGATGGTCCTAAAGGTCCTGCATATCGAATTAAAGATGGCATAGCCGCAATCGCTCAGAAAAGTGAAATTCCAGTTTATCCAACTGTCGTTACCTATGCGAAACCCGCTATAAGATTGCATTCATGGGACTCTTTTATGATACCTCTCCCATTTGCAAAAATTGAAATTAAAGTTTTTGGACCAATTAAGTTTAGCATTAATGATAAAAGAGAAAAAATTCGCTTCACGATACAACAGAAAATGCAAATCGAATAAATTTGTTGTTATCTCACCATAATTTCTTTCTTTATTAAAAAGTATTTTACATTAGATTAAATTTATGAAAGTAATTTTGATACAAACTGCGTGGCTCGGCGATAATATCCTATCTACGCCATTAGTTCAAAACCTTGCGAGAATCGGCTCGGTGGATATTCTGACGCTGCCTAAATGGACTGAAATTTATGCTAATAACCCTTTTGTTCAAAATATTAGACCATTCGATAAACACGGCAAGGATAAAGGATTTTTGGGCATTCGGAAAATATCTAAAAAATTGTGCAGTCGAAAATACGATGCCGCAGTTATCCCACAGAAATGGTGGCGAAGTGCTATTATCGCAAAACTTGCTGGAATTCCTGAAAGAATCGGTTTCGATGATGCACCGGCAAAATATCTTTACACTAAAACTGTCCCCTATCTTTCCGAGAAGCACGATGTTTTAAGACTTTGCGAACTCGTTCGTCCATTTGGAATCGTGCCTGAAATATTCCATCCGGTTATTTATCCATCGGAAAAACATATTTCCACTGCTCAAAATATTTTAGGTAATTTCGATAGAAAAAAATTGATAGCGCTGGCTCCAGGTTCAGCCTGGGCAACAAAAATATATACTAAATATCCGCAACTTGCGAATGAACTGGTAGCTATGGGATACACTTTATTATGTATCGGAAGCAATAATGATATTCCATTGTGTAATAATGTATTACATAAATCAGATAGGTTAATTTTGGCTGGATTATCGATATTAGAAACCGCAGCGATATTGAAAAAAGTATCGGTTCTTATAGCGAACGATTCCGGCTCGGGACATCTCGCATCGGCGGTTGGAACACCTGTCATTTCGATATTTGGACCGACTGTTCCAGCTCAGGGATTTTATCCTTATGGAGAATCGAATAGAATTATTGAAATTCCATTGGAATGCCGTCCTTGCAATGCTCACGGACCGAATAAATGTCCACTGATTCATCATAAATGTATGAACGATATTCCAATCGGTAAAATTATCGATGCAGTGAAACAGATTGAAACATAATGAGTTATAGTATTATATTGATGTATTATGCAAAATAAAAAACACAACTTATTATTTATTTCTTATTTTTTTCCACCGTCTGGAGGAATATCCTGTCAACGAGCGATTAGATTCGCCAAATTTCTGCCGAAATTCGGATGGGATACCACTGTCCTGACCTATGATGGTAATTATCCATGGAAAATTATCGATAGAACACTTCTTGAAAAAAGCTGTTCGATTCCAACAATTAAAATTCCTGCATCTGAAATCGAAAACTATTATAGCGGCGAAAACGGTATCGACTGCAAAATGAAAACTCTATTATCAGGTGTCCTCAATATCGATGTGATGTCGAACTGGACAAAATCGGTCGAAGAAAAATTACCGAAAATAATCGATGAAAAACGACCCGATTTAATTCTATTGACCGCTCCACCATTCAGTTCGCTCGAACTTGTGCAATTTATCAAAAAAATCGATGCGAAAATTCCCGTAATAGTCGATATGCGAGACCTGTATTGGATACTCAATCCATCGGGGTCGATTATCAAGCGGATTATCAATTTTCATCAGCGTTCGACCGCGATGGCAAAAATCCCGATGTGGCTTTCGCTTGCAGATGGTTTCATCGCACCGAGCGATGCAATCCTTTCGAAAATCTCAAACGAGTATCACTCTCCCGCTATTACGGTTCCAACGCCATACGACCCCGACGATTTCGATTGTGCGAGAAAATATAAAAAGAACAAAATGTTCAAAATTCTTCATTCGGGCAGGATATACCGAAGTAATAAACCCGAATATCTATTCAAAATTTTCTCGCTTTTGCCATCGGATATTTTAAAAAGAACTCGATTGATTCTTCAAGGTCATAACAGCGACGAGGCGAGAAAAATATTTTCATCGCTACCTTGGACACAACTAACCGATTCTGTTCCTCACGAGCAAGCATTGTCGTCTCAATGTGCATCCGATGTTAATCTCGTATATGTTACGGAAAGTTCGAAAAACGATGGCGATTTAATTATTCCCGGAAAAATATTCGATTATATCGGTGCAGGAAGACCGATTTTCGCTATCGGTCCGCAAAATGGAGCACTCGTTTCATTCGTAGAGCAAAATAAATTGGGGTTTTCAGCTTCGACCGAATCTCCCGAACTTTCAGCGGAGATATTGTCCAAAATATTTCGATTGTGGGAAAATGATAAATTGGAATCGATACCATCGGACACGCAAAAGGAAATCCGCAGTAAATTTTCTGCAAATGCTATCGTAAGTGAACTCGCTCGATTTCTGGAAAAATTTTTAGACTAATCTGAATCGACAATGGTGGGCGATAGTGGAGTTGAACCACCGACCTCTTGCATGTCAAGCAAGCGCTCTAACCAAACTGAGCTAATCGCCCATCGTGTATCTACAATACTTGTATCCCTCGATTTGTCAAGAAATTTTTGCATTAGAAATTTTAGTAATTTTCGCCTAAAATTTCAAAATATGCTTTGGGATGTGCGCAAGCAGGGCATTTCTCCGGCGGTTTAAAACCTTTGTGAATATATCCGCAGTTGCTGCATCGCCAATAGACCTCGCCATCCTTGATAAAAACAGTGCCATCCTCGATATTTTTCAGCAGAGCGAGGAATCGTTTTTC
>JAGGZE010000026.1 GCA_021162205.1 bacterium | reverse complement strand
AACAGGCGAACGCCTGCCCGAAGGGGTGTTTGAAAACTTTGATAACGCAGGTGCAACAAGGAATGATTGCTTTGCAATCAGGGAAGTTGCACGCTAAAAACAGGCGAACGCCTGCCCGAAGGGGTGCAGTCTAAGCTTGCGGCTTTTTCCAATTTGTTTCTATAATCATTTCGAGTGCGAGCATTAAAAGTGCAAGAAGCAATAGCGAACGCCAGAGTTCTACTCCATATCTAGCGGAAAGAATTTGCTCGGATATGTCCTTATCTGAATTAAGCCAGTGAACCGGAAATTTTTTCTTCTCGGTATTATCCAATGGAGTTAAATCTCCTTCAGATGGGTCGATGTTTGCGCAAAATAGGTCGAATGTATCGCCATTCGAAGTAGTCGAATACACTCCTGCACGAGGAATATTATCGAGAAAAGCCATCGCCTTACCGCCGACAAATCGTGGCAGGACGAATATTTTTCCTCCACCTGGATATGACACCTGCAATTTACCCTTGCCTGAATATTCGGTCAATGTTCGCGCAGCTTTACCACCGACTTTCAATCCAGCATCGAAATAAGCGACATCCGATGCGAGATACTGGCAAATTCTATGAACCATCGGCACAAAAGCACCGGAAAGCACGATATTTCCCCATCGCAAATCGGTTGAGAATCCACCTATAATAATTCTGCCATCGCCGAGTGGGATTTCGGCAAGTGCTGGCATATTGTTCTCGAAACGCAAGAATGCCCTACCATCCTCGACATCGAAGTGAATGATTTTATAAAAAGTCGCATCGGGCAATTTAGTTTTCTCGAACACTGAAAGGACAGGATGAGTGAATTCCATTTTTCCCCAGCCGAGCTGCGAAATTTTAGTTGTGTCGCCAATCGCTCCCGCCACAGTAATTTTGCCGAAATTGCGAATAATATTTTGATATGCACCGGGATTTCGAGCATTCATTTCGCCGGGAATAACGAACATTCCGCCGCCATTGGAGACGAACGAGCGTATTCTTTGTATCGATGATTCCGAAAGCGAATGTGGGTCGAGAAGAACCATAACATCGTATTTTTCAAAAAGTTCTTTACCGACCTGCGATTCTGTCCGTTCGACTATATCGAAGAATTTCGATTTATTATCGGGATTAAGTGCGAGCCCGATAAATTTTCTCATCTGCGGTTCGCCGACAATTAGAACATCAAGTTTTTTGGGAATGCTGAAAGTGAAATACCTTCTGTTATCGGCTGGAAGATTGTCCTCGGAACACTGTGCATATCCCCAATGGAAACCGCCTTCGAGTGCCTGTCCCGATAGGTCTGTAACAACCTGCGCACCTGCGGGCAAATCGATAACCGACTGCGATGTCTTTTGACCATCGACTACAAGCGATACAAAAATACCTTGAACCGCTTTATTAGAATTGTTTTTAACACTAACCGCAAGACTAAAAGGTTTGCCGACCTCGAGAAGCTGCGATGGAAATGTAATATCGGAAATAGTGCGATTGCTGATTCTATCGGTTGAAAATGCGAGTGCATAGACATTTGTATTATCGATTTTCGGGAATTTACCTTTGCGCCAGCCCGATGCCGTGTTATCGGTCAGAATATATATTTCCCGATGAAGTGTATGATACTCTTGCAATATTTTATCGGCTTCCTCGACAGCGCTGCCAATATCTGTGTTGTAATCCGATATTGTAACAGTATCGAGCATCGCTGAAAAATTATTGAAAAACCGCGATGGTTTCGGCGAGAGCCAACGAGTATTCTCATTAAAAACACCGACAGCGGCGACATCGTTTTCTTTGAGAAGGGATAAAATTTTATTAGCGGTAGCTTTCTCGTATGTGAATATATCGGAGCTTTCGCAAACTGCGCCCGTAGAATATGAATTATCCGTAAGAATCGCTACAGCGGTCTGTTCGTGAGCTCCAAGTCTGCCCCAATCGACTCCTCTTATAGCGGGTCTTGTGAACGCGGCTATCACAAAAAGCAATGCGAGTGTCCGCAGAATCAGCAGAAGCCATTGCCGAAGTCTCATCCGACGCATTCGCTTGCGATGAATTTCCTCGATAAAACGAAGGTCAGAGAACTGCTGTTCCCTGACCTTGTGACGCGTCAAAAGATGAATTAGTATCGGTAATGCCGCAAGACTCAATGCTGGCAGAAGATATGAATTTAAGAATGTCAACATACTGCATTGTTCCTCGGCACTTGTATAATTATTTTATTTTCCCTATTTTTGATTAGGCGAAGCGGATTGTCGAGTTTGATTTCCACCGAAATTTATCGAATTCAAAACAGAATTATCGATACTGATTTTCGCCTTATTAAACAATTCATTTTCATATTTATTACTTGCATCCTGAGCCTTCTGATTCGCAATAATCTGTTTAATTCTATCTTTAACTTCATCGAAAGTGGCTTTTCTCGGCGGCTCCGATTCTACAATTTTAAGAATATAGAAAATCGAACCGATCGGGGTAACATCGGAAAATTCATCTTTTTTAAGATTTGCGATTATATCACTCGCAGATTGAACGATATTATTCTTAAAAATCCAGCCACCATCACCGGAAACGGCATTTTGAAATCCTGGATATTTTTCAACCGCATCGTCCCATGTTATTTTACCCTTGCGAAGTTGTTTGAGAACATTTTCCGCTGTCTTTTTATCCTGAAATACGATTTGTGCAAGATGATAACGATAATCGAGGTCGAATAATGTATCATTTTTAGTATACCAATCTTTTACTTCATCGTCGGTTACCTGAGAACTTTGTCTTTGAATACTATTGAGAATGACTTGTGCATAAATATCCTCGGCGGAACGCTCGACCGCTTTTTTAACCGAAGGTAAAGTATCGATTTTGAATGTTTTAGCCTCGGCGACGAGTAATTTCCGTTTGATTACAGAATTCAATAACTCCGTTTTTCCATTTGGGTCCTCTGCAATTTTTTGCTGAGTTTGAGCATTGAGTCGGTTCATCTCGACCATAACATCTTCGACAGTGATTTTAATACCATTAACCTCGGCAACGACACTATTGGGATCGGGATTAGGCGCCTGCTGACCGAATACTATTCCCGCCGAAATCACAATTGAGAGCAAGCATAATAGATTTACGAAACGCATATTACCTCCTTTTCAGAAAAAAATTTCATCCAATTTATTTAAACATTCGAGAACTAATTTCCAAATCTAAAACTAAAATTTATTTTGGCAAGAAATTATTTTGAAAAAATCCCAAATTAAAATTTATCGGTCATAATTTTATTAGTTAATTGGATGAATTTTTCTTCATCGATTATTTTCACACCCAATTGGATAGCTTTGTCATATTTGCTTCCAGAATTTTCGCCTGCGACTACATAATCGGTTTTTTTTGAAACCGAACTTGTAGATTTGCCGCCGAGTTTCTTGACCAAATCTTGTGCCTGTGTTCTCGTCATCGATTTCAACTCACCTGTGAAAACGAATGTCGAGCCACCAAACGGCTTTTCGATATTTTCTAATTCCACATTCGGTTCGATAAGTTCGATTTTAGCATCGAATAATTTGCCTAAAAATTTTCGATTATGCTCATCTGCAAAGAAATCCACAATCGACTGTGCGATTGTCGGTCCTATCTCGTTTATCTGTGTCAATTCATCGACAGTGGCATCCTGCAATTTTTCAAACACCGATTGTTTATTCTCGATTACATTCGAGAACAAATCGTTCGATTTATTATCTTTATTGGATATAGATTTTCTCGCAAAATATTCTGTCAGCACATCTGAAAGATGCTCACCGACACCGGGAATACCGAGTGCATAGATGAATCTTGCAACCGATATTTTTTTTGCGTTTTCGATATTGCACACAATTTTTGTCGCAAGTTTTTCGCCCCATCGTTCGAGAGTTTTTAATCGGTGGGTATCGAGAGTGAATAAGTCTGCGGCGTCTTCGATTAGATTGTTTTTCAAAAGGACCTCGATTTGTTTATCGCCCAATCCCTCGATATCGAATGCCTTTTTCGATACGAAATGTTTTATCGATTCGGCGATTTGTGCAGGGCAAAATCTATTCGGACATCTACGGATAACTTCTCCCTTTGGACGGGATAGTTTCGCTCCGCAGACAGGGCAATTTTTTAGTGGAACGATTTCCTTTTCATCGCCGGTTCTAAATTCTATCAATGGGCGAATCACTTCGGGAATGACATCGCCAGCACGTTTAATTACGACCTTATCGCCGAGCATAATGCTTAATCGCTCGATTTCATCTTCATTGTGAAGTGTCGCACGGCTAATAGTCGCACCCGCAACGAACACGGGTTCGAGTATAGCGACAGGTGTTATTGCACCCGTTCTTCCAACAGACCAGATGACATCGATAAGCGTTGTGATAACCTCCTGCGATGGAAATTTCCAGGCAATCGCCCATCTTGGATGATGCGAAACCTCACCGAGCATTTTTTGATATTCCAATTTATTTATTTTCAGGACGACACCGTCTATCTCGAATGGAAATTTCTCTCGATTTTGTGAAATCCATTCAAAATATTCTCTAACATCGTCGATATTCTTGCAATATTTCGCATTAGGGACAAGTGGCAAGCCGATTTGTTCGATAAATTTCAACTTTTCCATGTGGGTTTGAAATTCGATACCCTCGGCGTATAGTATTTCGTATAGATATACCGTCAATGGTCTTTTGTTTGTGATATTCGGGTCGAGCTGCCGCAGTGAACCCGATGCAGCATTGCGAGCATTGACAAAAAGTTTCCCGCCATCGATTTCGATTTGTCGATTCAATTTTTCAAAATCGTTCTTGTGAAAAATAACCTCGCCGCGAAATTCGAGAACAGAAATATTTTTTGCTTTTTCATCGAATAGATAATGTGGAATATTGCGAATCGTTCTGATATTCGGAGTAACATTTTCACCGCGGAAACCATCGCCTCGTGTTGCACCGAGAACTAATGCACCGTTTTCGTATCGCAGTCTAATCGAAAGTCCATCGAGTTTCGGTGTGGCAGAATAATCGATTTCGCTTTCGGGGATATCTGCAAGTGTTTTCAAGACTCGTTCGTGAAATTGTGAAAAACCCTCGGCAGTATTGACTTTATCTAACGATAGCAAAGCCAAAGGATGTATAACATTTTCGAATTCATCGGTAATCGGAGCGCCGACTCGCTGTGTCGGTGAATTCGGGTCGAAAAACTGCGGATATTTTGCCTCGAGTTCTTTGAGTTTATCCATCAAGGCATCGTATTCGGCATCGGAAAGCGAAGGTTCATTTTTAGTATAATAAAGATAATTATGCTGTTCGTTTTCTCGACGCAATTTTTCGATTTCCTTTTTTATTTTCGTTGTTATTTCTTGCATTGTTATTT
>JAGGZE010000120.1 GCA_021162205.1 bacterium | reverse complement strand
TTCCGATTACCGACAGAGAATATTTTCCAACTGCTAAAAAAATAATTCAACAAGCCGATAAATCTATTTCTATTAGTATGTTCGTAGTGAAAAAAGGTGAAAAAGTAAATAGTTTAATCGAAGAACTAAAAAAATCGACTATAAATTCTACTGATAAATTTCGACTTGAAAAAAAACATAATTACCTTATATTAAATTTATGCCGACATTGTTCCACATATATTTTATTCCCATAACAATCGGGGATATAGTCGATATCTTGCTTGTCGCTGCGGTGGTTTATGCTGTTCTGTGGCTTATGGAAGGCACACGGGCTCGCTCGATGCTCGCAGGACTTGCCGTGATTTTGCTCGGTGCATTGATTGCATATTGGCTCGACCTAAAAACTGTCGCGTGGGGAGTGCAAAAACTCGGCACAGTCTGGGTAATCGCATTTCTTGTCGTTTTCCAACCCGAACTGCGCGACATCTTAACAAGAATCGGCAATAGTAAAATATTCAAAGCTTTTTCAGCCAAACCGACACTCGATATAATCGATAATCTTGTTTCTGCGGCAAAAATTTTATCCGATGGTCAAATAGGCGCACTTATCGCAATTCAGCGAAATATTCCATTAGATGATATTTCGCGAACAGGAAAACCGATTGAAGCAAAACTCACTCCAGAACTGCTTGCAACGATATTCGCTCCACATACGCCACTTCACGATGGCGGTGTAGTTATTGTCGAGGATAAAATTCTATCGGCTGCCTGTGAATTTCCGATGACTGAAAATCCTAAATATCGAAGAACACTCGGCATGCGTCATCGAGCAGGTGTCGGATTGACAGAACATACCGATGCCGCTGTCATTATCGTATCCGAGGAAACAGGTGCGATTTCGCTTGCGATAAGAGGTTATTTGCGGAAACAACTCACTCCCGATGCTGTTAAACGCTTACTCGAAGTTATCTTGAGCAAAAAAGGGAAAATATAAAATATTGTCAGCATTTCTGAATGGCAAATTATGTTAATTATATCAAATGGCACTGAAAATAAAAATTCTCACAGTCGGCACACCAAATAACTGGGCAAAACCCGCTGTAGAACACTGGCATCGAAGAATCGAAGTCTTTGCGAAAATTGAATTGGATTTTTTGAGAACTCGCGATAAATCTAAATTAAACGATGCAATCATCAAACGAATGGGGAACTATCCTATCGCACTCACAAGATTAGGCGAAAAATTATCATCGAACGATTGGGCAAAATTGCTCGACAAAACTCGATTTGAGAATCTTTCCCCAACATTCATAATCGGCGGTGCAAACGGTCTGCCCGAAAATATTATCCTAAAATGTAGACAGAAAATCTCACTCTCTCAAATAACACTTCAACACGATTTGGCTTTGATTGTTCTTTTAGAACAGATTTTCCGCGGACTATCGATAAATGCAGGAACACCATACCACCGCCACCACCTTTAAGGTGTTTTTAGTGCACACCCTGCGGGTGTTTTCTTTGTGCAACTTTTCTTGCCCCGACAAGTCGGGACAATTCATTGTTGCACCTGATTAATGAATAAACATTTTCTCCATTTAAAAAGAGCCAACGGGTTCGGCGACAATGAATTCCGACTTTGTCGGTAGACCCCGATTTTATCGGGATTCAGAAAAAAGTCGCCCCTAAAAAGAACCGAAGGGTTCAAAAGAACCGAAGGTTCTTTATTTTAAATCGATTCATTTATCGTATTTTACTTCCAGGTTTCACATCTTTATCGACTGTGAGAACCGATACCTTATTGCCATCATCGGCAGCGAGAAGCATCCCTTGACTTTCGTAGCCGCGGATTTTCGCCGGCTGAAGATTCGACACGACGATTATTTTTTTACCGATAAGTTCCTCGGGTTTATACCATTTCGCCAAACCTGCAACGAGATTCCTGTGTTCTGTTCCAATATCCACATCCAAAAGTAAAAGTTTGTCTGCATTCGGTGCCTTTTTCGCCGAAACTATTTCTCCAACAACAAGTTTTACTTTAAAAAGCTGGTCGATTGTGATTGTTCCTGCCGCAGAAATTGCATTCTGTTGCACTATTTTAATGCCGATACCGAGTTTCTGTTCGAGTTCCTTCGATTGCAGCCGCGGGAAAAGCGATGGCGGTTTGGTAATTTTAGTTCCCTGCTGGATTAGAATATCGTTTAACATCGCAGATATCGAAATTTCGCCAGAATATCCAATCGATTTTAGCAATTCAATACTTTTCTGCGGAATTACCGGTTCGAGCATAATCCCCACTTTGGCAAGAAGTTGAGTCGCAGTAAAAAGCACTGTGGCAAGCATCTCACGGTTTCCCTCTTTTGCAAGCTGCCACGGCTGAGTCGTTTCTATATATTTATTCGCTGCGCGAATCGATGAATTCAATGTCTCCAGTGCCTCGTGAAGTTTCATCTCGTTCACATTTTCCAATACTTTAGTATGCAGGTTATGGATTATCTCACGCAATTTCAATGTTTCGCTGTCTGGTTCACCTGCGGGAGCGGGTAAAATACCATCGAAATATGCCGAGACCATATTTGTAATTCGAGCTACCATATTGCCGAGGTCGTTCGAGAGGTCGTTGTTCAACCGAGACACAAGTCCCGAAAACGAATAATTAGCATCCTGACCGACAACCATATCGCGAATGAGATAATATCGCAGTCTATCCGCGCCGATTGCATCCAAAAGCGCAGATGGGTCGATTGCATTGCCGAGCGATTTCCCCATCTTCTGTTCGGCGACCATCCACCAGCCGTGAGCAAAAATGGTGCGAGGCATTTCGATATTCAATGCTTTCAATAGAATTGGCCAATATACCGAGTGCGTAGTCAAAATATCCTTTCCGATTAGATGGTAATCTGCGGGCCACCATTTTGCAAACTTTTCACTATCGGAATAGATATCCACCGCAGACACATAGTTCAAAAGTGCATCGACCCAAACATAAGTAACATAATCTGTATCGAATGGCAGTTCGACTCCCCATGACAGCCGCTTTTTCGGTCTCGAAAGACAAAGGTCGTTGAGCTGTCTTTTCAAAAAACCCAAAACCTCGTTTTTTCTGAAATCGGGCTGAATGAATTCGGGATGTGTTTTTATATAATCGATGAGCCAATCTTGATATTTGCCCATCTTGAAAAAATAATTATCCTCCTCGATTTTTGTAACAGGTCTTCCGCATTCGGGACATTTGCCATCGATAAGGTCCTTCTCTGTCCAGAAACGCTCATCGGGAACACAATACCATCCGATATATTTGCTCTTGTAAATATCGCCATTGTCGTAAAGTATCTGCAATGCTTTCTGAACAACCTCGATATGGTCGGCGTCGGTCGTTCTGATGAAACGGTCGAATTCGATACCGAGTTTTTCCCATAAATTCTTAAATCTTTGCGAATACTTATCACAATGTTCTTTCGGAGAAACTTTAGCATCATCTGCGGCTCGAGCCACTTTCTGACCGTGTTCATCGGTGCCTGTCAGAAAAAACACCTGTTCTCCTGCAAGTTTATGAAACCGAGCTAAAACATCGGCAAGAACAGTCGTATATGTATGTCCGATATGCGGTTTGTCATTCACATAATAAATCGGTGTTGTGATATAGAATGTTCCCATATTGCCTCCTAATTTTTAATCGAATATAAATTTTATATATAAATTTTAAAGTAAGTTCAATCATTCTAAAAAATCAAGAATAACTTTCGATGCAATGAATAAATAATAAGTTGACATTAAATCATTTTTTATTTAAATTTATGAAAATAGGCAGGTAATATGTTTGGACTTTTCGATTTAATATATCAACAGAGTAATTTTGTTATTCTTTTGGGAACAGTGGCAATAGGCGTTGTTATCGTTATCGCTGGTTCTAAATTATCCAAATACGGCGATAAACTTGCCGATGTCTCCGGTCTATCGAGTTCATGGATTGGACTGATACTGCTTGCGACAGTTACCTCGATGCCCGAACTCGCTTCATCGATAACAGCTTCGGTTTCAGGTGCTCCCGATATCGGAATCGGTAATGTTTTCGGCAGTAATATGTTCAATATGTTTATAATAGCGATATTGGATTTTCTTCAAGGACCTGGACCCGTGCTTCTTTCTGTCAGTGCCTCGCAGATTTTACCAGCAGCACTCGGTATTCTTCTGACAGCCATCGCAGCAGGCGGTATTTTTACTGCGACACATTTTTCAAAACTAAATATAGTAGGTGCAAATGTATGGGGATTCATATTTAGTTTTCTTATTTTAATCGGCTGGATTATCGGTGCATATATTTCATATCGAACCGAACAAACTTCCGTATCCGATGAAGAATTTATAAAGAAACCATCTAAAAGAGAAAAACGGACTGTTATTACTAAATTCTGCTTATCGGCATTAGTTGTAGTTATTATGGGAGTTATCCTTATTGGTTTTGCTAAGGCACTCGCAGCACGCACTTTCTCAATCGGCTCACTACATCTTACTTTGGGAAACAGTTTTGTCGGCACGATTATCGTGGCTCTCGTTACATCGCTGCCAGAACTTGTGGTAGCTATTAGCGCATATAAAATTGGTGCCGTGAATATGGCGATTGCAAACCTATTCGGAAGTAATACATTTAATATCGTTCTAATTCCTATTATGGAAATTGCAACAGGTGGAAAAAGTATTTTGGGAACTGTCGAACCTTACCATATTATCACTGCCTGTTTCGCTATAATGATGACGACGATTGCAATTATGGGTGTCGTATATCGGTCGCGGAAAAGTTTTTTGTATCTCGGATGGGATGCTCTTTTAATTCTTGGATTTTACCTGCTCGGAACATATCTTATTTTTCAAGTTACAATCACGGTAGGTTGATATGAAACTTGGAAAAGTAATCGGGAAATTATTTTGCACAATCGCCGACCCAAAACTTAATGGAGTAAAACTTTATGTTATTCAGCCATTGGATAGTGAACTTAATCCGATGGGCAGGTCTATTGTCGCCGCAGATGGAGTCGGTTCGCAGGAGGGTCAAATCGTATTCTGGGTTTCTGCGAAAGAGGCAACATTATGTATTCCCAATCGCGAAATCCCTGTCGATGCTGGAATTGTCGGAATAGTAGATTCAATATAATGGAGGTTAGTTTATGAATAGGAAAATTTTAGCGATATTTCTCACTGCCTTTCTTTTGATTTTAATTACTGCGTTAATTCCAGGCTGCGGGGGAAAAACTTATCGAGGTAAATACATCACCGTCTCGGTTCCTTACTACCCTATCGATGAATTTCAATATGAGGATTGGACAATTTTAGCATTTCAAAAACCCGGGCAGAGACCCGAAGAGGGTGAAATATACCGTTTTTGGTTATTCAAAGATGGAAAAAAGCAACGTGAGCTATGGCTTTCTGTCAAAATCGTTAATCGAAGGATGTTTTTTCTGCAGGAACAAATCGGCGATAATATCGTTTCGCACGCAAGTTTTATAGCTCCGCCTTCATACGATGCTGTTAAAGAAAGAATTAAAGCGCTTTTGACAAGCGAAACTGTAAAATAGTCGAGCAAAGTAAATTTTATAAATCGATTTTGTGCCAATTAATCTGTTAAAATTCCGTTTTTAATTGGAGGATAAAATGAGAAAATTAATTTTATTTCTGCTCATTTTTATATCGTTATCGCTCGCATCGGCACAATCCGATACTCTATTCACATCGATATGGATACCTGTTCGCACGGGGGATTCACTCGCAGCGGATTTTTACACTATCGACAGCACAATCGCAAAACCGATTATTTTGATTCAAACACCTTATAACAGAACTGGTTATCGTCTCGGCTCGCTATATTTGGATATCGAGGATACATCTGGAGTTTTCGATTTTCAGCATTATAATTTCGTAATAGTCGATTGGCGCGGTTTCTATGGCTCTGCTTGTGCCGATAGTGCAGGATACGACCGCGGACTCGACGGCTACGATTGTATCGAATGGATAGCTTCGCAAATCTGGTGCGATGGTAATATCGGGACTTATGGCGGTTCCGCTTTGGGGATGATACAATTCCAGACAGCGAGACATCACCCGCCGCATCTCGTATGCGCTGCACCTTGGATAAAGGATTATAAAAACCAATATTCATACTATTATTGCGGCGGCGTTTGGCGAAAGCAACACTACGAGTCTCTCACTTATCTCGGTTTTGAAGGTGCCGATTACATTCTCGAACATCCATTATACGATTATTTCTGGGAATATGTAGAGGACTATACCGACTATGCCGACCAGTTCGATATCCCGATGTTGCTTGTCAGCGGCTGGTTCGACCTGTATCCAACAGATGTGATACGGGCATTCGACGATATTCGTGCATACAGCGATATTTCAGTTCGCGACAAACATAAATTGATAATGGGTCCTTGGACACACGCGGGTATCGATAAATTAGTTCAGGGCGAACTCGAATATCCATCGGCGGAAAATTATGCCGCTCCTATCGCAAAACGATTTTTCGACTATTATCTTCGCGGAATCGACAACGGATACGAATCCGAACCCGCTGGAAGATATTTCATTATGGGTATCGATGAATGGCTCGAAACCGATGACAGTTGGTCGTCTGTTGCAACTTCGACCGATACGCTGTATATTCATTATGGTGGTTCGCTTTCCTGTGATTATCCGCCGGCGGATGGCGTTCCAATGGATTCTTTTCTATACGACCCGCGAGACCCATCGCCTATGTATGGTGGTAATTATTTTGACCCGACCCATTCATATGCCATTATAGGACCTGCGGATATTAGAGACTCTGTCGAAAGCCGCGATGACAATCTTATATTTTCAACTTCGATATTGACCGAACCGATAACCCTTGTCGGTAATGTTACAGCTCACTTTTTCGTGTCATCGAATAGATACGATACCGATTTTGCGTTTCGTCTCTGCGATGTCTATCCCGATGGTCGCTCGATGATACTCGCTCAGGGCATTCGACGAGCTCGGCTGCGAAATTCCTATGAAACCGAAGAACTAATGACTCCATATGAAATATATCCAATCGATATCGAACTTTACGATATCGCACAAACATTTCTTGCAGGACATAAATTGCGAGTAGTGATAACATCTTCGATTTTCCCGATGTTCGATACAAATTTAAACAACGGCGATTCTATGTATGTCGAGGGCGATACATTGGTAGCCACGAATTTCATCTATCACAATGCATCATATCCATCGGCTATAATTTTGCCTGCTAATAATGTGATTAAAATTTCTGAAAATAATATCGAACAGCCGGATAAAATTTCGCTATTTGCCTATCCGAACCCGTTTAATTCATCGTGCAAAATAACGATTTCGTATAATGGAAATTCCGCTGGCATTGCAATGAATTCCCGATTCCATCGGGAAGAAACGCAATGCAATAAAAACACCTTAAAGGTGTTCGATTTAAGGGGAAATGTTGTAGGGGCTACCCGGTGGGTCGCCCAAGAAAAGGGTGATGCATCGCATCGCACCTACATTTGGCACCCCGACAAATCGAGTGCATCGGGAATATATCTCATCCGAGTGGCAACAAAAGATGGTTCGACCGAAACGAAACGGGTAATTTATTTGAAATAAATGAAAAAGAGCCATTCGTCTATTTTAATTACGCAGGTGTTGCAAAGAGATGTCCCGATTTCATCGCTATTCAGAAAGACGCAACGCAAGAAAAACATTTTTTTAAAAATAACTTGCTTTTTTTTGATAAAATTCTTTTTTGAATAACTGCCAAACTAAACCCAAACTTTTCAGGGGGTAATGTTGAAAATTTTGCTCACAAATTTAGAGCAAAACAATGAGGTTTTCGGGTTTGAAAAAATACCTATTTCTAAATATTCTATTCCTTTATTCCGTAAGCACTTATGGCTTATGGCAGCCGAGTCTTATCCAAAATAACAATCGGTATTTTATGCCTATCGAGGGGCAGTTCGAGCCCGACCCTGTCCAGATATATACGCCTAATGGATGCCTTTCTTATGATAATATTCCCGTTCAAATATGGACTATTGTAGATTTCGACCTCGGAGTAATTTTCTTTTATGAAACTTTTAATGGCACCGAGATTTATGTTCCCCGTGCTGTGCCAATCGATTCACTAATAGCTTATATGCAATGGGATAGGCAGCGATTAAAAGCGATTGTTATGGCATCTTTAAAAAAGAAAAAAGGCACACAACTTAAACTCGATGTCGGTCTTCCTCCCGAGGTCGAGGGTTTAATCGGTCCTGGAGGTGCAGGTCTCAATGTCAATGGCAGATATAAAATCACACTTGGAGGACGCAGCGAATGGTCGGACAGGGAGGCATTTTTCGGCAGCAAATGGCCTCAACTTCAGATGGAACAGGAATCGAATTTCAAAATTACCGGAACAATCGGTTCAAAAATTAAGGTTTCTGTCGACCAGGACAGCAAACGAACCACCGACCTCGAAAATACCATCAATATAAGATATGCAGGCGAGGAGGATGATGTCGTTCAATCCATCGAAGCGGGAAATACTACACTTTCACTTCCAGGACCATCGCTTATCGGTTATAGCGAACGAATTCAGGGACTTTTCGGGATAAAAAGTGTATTTCAGGTCGGCGATTGGAATATTACTGCAATCGCGAGTCAGGAGAAAGCGAATACGCAATCTGTAACTGTTCGTCCATCTGCTGTCAGCGAACCCGACCATATTTACGATCACGAATATAAACACCGCACATATTACTGGATGGGTATCGAATATGCTCTGCGAACTCACGATACATCCGACGATTCCATCAGTTTTTTCGAGGTATATTACGCAAATAATACAACATCCACCGACCCTAATTCTGTATTCGGTCGTGCTTATGTTCAGCCGATAGCAAGGGAAAGCGATATTCCCACGGACAGTGTTTCATCGGATAGTCTCGAATCGGGATATTTTATTCGCATAAATCCGATGGACTATTTTATCGACAGGAAAAGCGGCTGGTTTCGTCTTAATTCTCCGGCTGGAAGAGACGATATTGTCGGTGTCCGATATATAATCTCTCACTCCGATGGTTCGGCAGATACTTCTGGTTTTTTCTCATCCGATTCTACACTTTATCTTCGAATGATAAAGCCCTCGAACCTTCAACCAGACCATCCTTGCTGGGAATATGAATGGCGGAATGTGTATGATATTGGAAAAACAGACATTAGACTCGAGGAAACATTTATAAAATTATTCCGCAAAGTAGGAACAGATTCGTCACAGGCCTTACCCGAAAATAATAATGTTTTCTTAATTTCACTATTTGGTATGGATGAAGAGAAACTCAATGGCGACCCCGGTTCCGATGGCTATGTGGACCAGTCTCCATATTATATAGATGCGGCGAGGGGCGAATTGATATTCACTGTGCCGCATCCTTTCGACCCCGGTAGTCTCGATATCGCATTAGAATCTGAACTTGTCGATTTCCCCGATACACTCAGAAATCCTGCGATTTATACATCGACTCAAAGTGTTGATTGGGAACGAAATAGTAATTGTTTTCTATATGCCGAAACGCGAGGTTTTTCAACCGTTCAAAGTCTCGGTTCGTATAATATCATCGCTGGCAGCGAGGTAGTCAAACTCAATGGTGAAAAGCTTAAAAGAGATATCGATTATAAAATGTATTATGAAATCGGGCAGATTCGTTTCATTTCGGAGAAAGCGCGCGACCCGAATGCCAGTATCGAGATAACATTCGAATCCCAGCCATTTATCTCGATGCAGCAAAAAACATTGCTCGGTTCACGCATTCAGTATGATTTGGGCGAAGATTCCTGGTTCGGTATCACCGGCTTATACAAAAGTGTAACGACACCCGAACAGCGTCCTCGTGTCGGCGGAGAACCATCGCGGGCATTCTTATGGGATGTCGATTTGCGTCTGTCTCAGGAAATACCTTTTTTGACATCGGCAATAGATGCGCTGCCACTTATTCAGACAGATTCACCATCTAAAGCTGTGCTTAAACTCGAAACCGCTCAAATTCTATCGAATCCCAATACACTCGGCAAAGCTTATGTCGACGATTTCGAGGGCAGTAAATCATCCGACCCTATATCAATCACGCGCACAATCTGGACACCATCCAGTGCACCTTACGATTATCTCGAAAATCCGAGAGCGAAAATAATCTGGTATAATCCTTACGATAAAATTCCCGTGAACAATATTTGGCCCAATAGAGATGTAACATCGGAGAATAGCACCACAGATGTTTTGAAAATCGAGTTTCACGATACAACAGGCGGCGCTCCCGATACATCTACTTGGGGAGGAATTATTCAGCATATTAATCCAGCGTATCAAGACCAGCAGAACTCGCAATTTTTTGAGATATGGGTTCATGGCGATGAGGGAATTCTCACAATCGATATGGGGAAAATTAGCGAGGACATCGATGGCGATGGCGAACTCGATACCGAGGATAAAGAAGTCGGTGGAAAACGCGATAATATTCTCGCTCCCGACGAGGACACCGGCATCGATGGAATGACCGACGATGAAGAACTGAATTATTATCTCGACCTCGCCGGTGTCGATACATCTGGGATGACGACTGACCAGAAAAAGGCTGCGTTCGGGGAAATATATCCATCGCCGAACTGGAATCCCGACGACCCGAGCGGAGACAATTGGAGTTATCCATCCGAACGAGATTACGCTCATATAAATGGCACGCAAGGAAATATCGACGACCCGATTGGACTTCGCAAACCCGATACCGAGGACCTCAATCACAATGGCGTTTTAGATGGTGCAAACGATTATTACGAATTTCAAATCGACCTTTCGTCCACGCATTTCGAGGTTCCTGGAACAAGGTCGACTGCTGGTTGGCGACTTTACCGAATTCCATTGCAGGATTCGACATTCACATTTGTCGAGGATGGACGAGTTTGGCATCGAATCGAGATTAACGATCCCGATTTAACTCAGATAAATTATATTCGCCTTTGGCTTACAAATATTTCAACCGGCGATGCCGCTATCGAGATTGCGCAGATGGGTTTTGTTCGGAATCAATGGCGAGAGGATTTCGACCATTTCGAGATTGCGGTCAAAAACACTCACGAGGATATGGACTATTATTCACCCGAGGGGGCTGGCGGCGAAAGGAATGCCACGACAGGCGAGGAACTCGCAGAACAAGCGCTCGCACTCAAATATAAGCATCTTCCTCCACTCGATACTGTCTATGCGGAAAAAACAATTCCCGATGATAGAGCCGATGATTATACTCAATATAAAAAAATGGTGATGTGGGTAAATTATAGCGACACTACGGGTGGAACAGAAACACCGCCGATATTATTTTTCAGAATGGGCGATAATCAAGGTAATTATTATGAGTATAGGACAAATCCGCTCGATACGGGCTGGGCAGAAAGCAATAAAATCGTTATCGAATTCGATTCGCTGACAGCATTTAAGGAGGAATTTCAGCGTTCGGTCGAAGATACTGCAGTTCCCGACCTCGACAGTTTGCGACCAGCGAATAGTGGCAATGGATATTATCTCGTTAGCGGAAATCCAACGCTCACTAAAATTACTATGTTCGAGCTTGGCATTATCAATCCCGACCAGAATTTTCCAATATCTGGGGAGGTCTGGTGCGATGAACTGATGGTCGAGGATGTTCGTCAAGAGGATGGCAAAGCTTATCTCGGTGAATTCACTATTCAGGCGGCGGATTTCGCTAATTTCGTGGCGACTGTTCGTCAGCAGGATGACGATTTCCACGGACTTTCATCTCAAAAACGCTCATCGTCATCATATTATAACGGCTATTCCTCTACAACATCGCTTACACGAAGTAAAACACTGACTCAGAATTATACATCGACTTTTTCGCTGGGTAAATTTTTCCCGATAAGGGTAGGCATAAACCTTCCGCTGGCTTTGTCTTATCAACATCAAACAGCTATTCCGCGTTTTAAGACAGGTTCGGATGTATTTCTGCCCGATTCTCTTCGAGATGTGGAAAAAACCGTTCAGGAAACCGAGAAAGTATCGCTTATGGGTGTAGGTATCTCGCCGAAGGACCCGAGTCCTATTGTCGCTCTGCTTGTTTCACCGAATAGAATTTCATATAGTTGGAGCAAAAAAAATAACTACTCGCCGAGTTATCCCGAGGATAAATCGTCGACCTACACGATTCAGCATACATATAACCTCGCTCCCAAAAGCGATGGTGGAAAGGTTATTCTCAAAAAGGGTGAGACAGATTCTACCGGCAAGGGAATCGGCGGTGAACTCGCTATAAATTATGTTCCATCGAAAATTTCATTTCAGACATCTGTTGTCGAAACGAAAACTCACAGACTATATTCTTACGGCACTATTACCGATGATTTCCTGCGAACCCTATCCCATCAGACAACTCTACAGCATAAGCCGATAAATACTTTGACTGCGGACTTCTCATTGAAAATCAATAGAGACATTCATAAAGAAGATTGGTTTAATTTTGGACCGCCGACAATTCTCGGTGAACCACAGCGAAAAACTGTCAACGATGGACTTCACTGGCGTCCGATAATGGTAAACTGGCTTACTCAAAGTTATGGTGTAACATCGACATATACGGAAAATACGACATCGAATACCGGTGCATCGTTCGGGCAAGTTTCTCAGAATAGGACATTAAAAAGCGATTACACGATAAAATGGAATGATTTACTCGGTAAGTCGACAGGTGGCAAAAAAGGTGGTGCTTCGGCTCAAGGTCCCGTCGATTTCAAATCTATCGCAAAAAAAATGGATAATCTAAAATTATCATATAGTTGGAATGGGAACACAACTGCTCCGAATTTAATATCTCGTCCGGGGCATTCGTTCCAGTTCGGTCTGACAGATGACCCCGGTGTGCCATCGACTGAGACCAGCGAGGGAACTCAAAGACCATCGCAAAAATTCACCAACAGGTTCGATGCTTCTACAGGATACAAATTCCCTTATGATATTCATGTTACCACCAAATACAATTTAACCACCACAAAAACGATTAACACTTCACAGAATACCAAGGTTGTCGAGCAAACATTCCCCGACATTTCATCGAAATGGGGATTTTTCAAGAAATTAAAATTCATCAAGAAATTTGCAAACTCGGCATCGGCAAATAGCAATTGGTCGCATAAAAACACGAAAAATTATACTGCGGATTCCTTGAGTCAAAGTTCATATTCGGATAGGTTCAATCCGCTTTTGGGAATGAATTTCAATATGAAAGGCGGCTGGACATTAGATTTGAAAGCCAATTGGGAAAGACAGGTTCAGGCAACTTATACGGGTGTTATCATCTCGTATTCCGGCACAGATAAAAAAACATTCGATGTTACTGCACGATATACACTTCGAGCCAAAAAGGGTTTGAAAATCCCTTTGATTGGAACATTGACACTCGAAAACACCTTGACTTTAACACTTAATGCCTCATACAGCACGAACAACCAAGAAAGCTGGACCGAAGCCGACAAGACAAGAACGAAATCGCTGGATAAGGGCAAATTTTCGATAAAACCTCAAGCGAATTATAATCTATCGAAAAATGCTGTTGCCGGTATCGAAATCGAAATAACCGAGGATAAAAATAAGATTATAAATAGCACTACTCATATTCGCGATGTAAAAATCTGGGTTCAATTTCAGTTCGGCAGTTCACGAGGTTTCGGCGGTAGAGGTTATGGAAGTGGAAGATATAGATAACCTTGTGAAATACTTAATTTACTTGCGTATTTCAAGAAAATGCTTATTTAATCTGATAATTTAATTTTGGAGATGATATAAATATGTCGGAAATAATGCTCGCTGTCGATGACCTTTGGGTCGAGGTCGGCGGAAAAATTGTTATTAAAGGCATTTCATTCGAGATACCTGTCGGGAAAACGCATATTCTTTTCGGTCCAAACGGTTCCGGTAAAAGCACACTTTTACGAACTATTATGGGTTTTTCGGCATATAAAATTATAAAAGGGAAAATCTTTTTTCGAGAAAATGATATAACAAAATTACCTCTCGCCGAACGAGCCAAACTTGGAATCGGTATATCTTTTCAGGAAGCGCCCGCTATCACAGGTGTGAAATTGAACCAGCTGCTGCAAATTCTGAAAAACAACGGGGCAGATATCGAGGAAATGGCAACTAATCTCAAAATGGAAAACCATCTTATGCGTGATATCAATGCAGGTTTTTCTGGTGGAGAGAAAAAGCGTTCGGAAATTCTTCAACTAATTATACAAAATCCTAACCTCGTTCTGCTCGATGAACCCGAATCGGGCGTGGATATCGGAAATATAGAACTTCTCGGAAAATATATCGATAAACTTTTGCAGAAAGAAGTTCATCATAATGAAATGCTCGGTAATATTAGGTCGAAATCGGGGCTGATAATCACTCACACGGGACATATTCTCAACTATGTTCCCGCCGATAAAAGCTATGTTATAATTAACGGGAAATTGGTATGTAAAGGCAATCCCTCCGAGGTTCTCGAACAAATTAGCAATAATGGTTTCGGGCATTGCGAGGAATGTTTCAGACGCGAAGTCATTAAAGATTTCAAGGGAATATGCTATGAAACAAAATAAACTAAATAAGGATGACATCGAGAAAATGGAACTTGTCGGACTTGCTCCCGATGATAAAGATAGAGCTGGCACATTTACCGTTATCGACGATGAAATCGATAAATCTAAATCGAAAACCGAGGGGGTGGAAATTCTCGGACTCTCGCAGGCATTGAAAAAATACGACTGGGCAAACGATTATATGTGGCAGCTTGTGGACCCGCATAAGGATGAATTCACCGAAAGGGTCTGGAAATATGAACAGGAACACGGTCCTGTGGGACAATTTTTAAGATTTAAGAAAGGTATGATTTCAAAAGAACCTTTCCAGAGTTGTTTTTTCATCAAACTCGACAGATTTGTCCAAACGGTTCACAATATTATAATTGTCGAGGATGAAGCCGAATTTCATATCATCACTGGTTGTGCGGTTGCATCGTATGTCAATTCGGGAATGCACATCGGGATAACCGAGATATATCTCGAAAAAAATGCGACGCTTTCATATACGATGATTCACGACTGGGCGCCCGAGATGATTGTCCGTCCGAGAACTGGAATTAGAATCGATAGCGGAAGCAAATTCTTTTCCAATTATATTTCACTTCGCGAGACAAAAATCACTCAGATGTATCCTACCGCACGACTTGTCGGCGAGGGAGCATTGGTGAAATTCACATCGCTAATTCTCGCACCGCCAAACTCGATTTATGACCTCGGTTCGCGAGCATATCTTTCCGCACCGAACACATCTGCGGAAATTATATCCCGCGTCATCACAAAAGGTGGAACCGCAATATCCCGTGGGAATATTATTGCGGAAGCTCCCCATACACGCGGTCATCTCGAATGCAACGGTTTATTTTTATCCGATGACGGGAATATCGATGCCGTTCCAGAACTTACTGCAAAAGTGCGCGATACCGACCTTTCACACGAGGCAGCACTCGGAAAAATCAGCGAGGAAAAATTGGAATACCTTATGGCTCGCGGACTCACCCGCGACGAATCTACACAAATGATGATAAAGGGTTTTCTCGATATCGATATACTCGGACTGCCGCCGGCATTGGAAAAAGAAATTCGATACAATTTGAATTTGATGGAAGATGAAGCGCTGTAAATTTAATATTTTTCGATTAAGTGGATTTCGGTGTTAAATTTATTCCAATTCCCATTTATCATAGGGCAATTGTTCATTCTCGGATATTTCAAATTCTGTATCCAATAAAGTGCAATTTCCACCGTGTTTCTGAGATTCGAGCATACTTTTTTCTGCTCGCTCGATTATATTCGAAATTTTATCATTTTTTTTAGAAGTTGTTCCGCCGATGGAAACTCTCGCAACAAGTGCTTTATCGCCGATTTTAATATTTAATTTTTCGACTAATTCACGCAATCTTTCAGCAACAAGTTTAAGTTTGTTTTCATCGACATTTACAACTACCGACAGAAAATTTTCCTCACTCCAACGAGCCATAACATCGAATGGTCGCAAAGTATTTTGAAGAACCATCGCAACTGCTCGAAGAAGTCTATTGCCAACATTTTTACCGAACGATTTTTTGATAACATCGAAATTATCGATGCTGACAAATAACACACCGAATGTCCTTTCATATCTTAAAAATTCGGCAAGACGAGCTCGTATTTCGCTTACGACAACGGATTTATTCGGTAAGCTCGTTATCGGGTCTGCCATCGAAAGTTGCTCTAAATATCTCGAAATCTGCTCGGTCACTTTATCGGACATAAGGTCTTCTACTATCGCGACACATCCTATAAGCTCCTCGTTTTCATAAATCGGCAAAATACTTATTGAAATAGGTCTTTTGTAGCCATCCTTGTGATTTATAAATATCCGCTCGATTTCGCGAATTCCATCGATATCGAGTGGTTCGACAAATGGACAATTTTTTGAACAGATACTATTGCCATCATTATCCACGAAAAGTGAAAATTCACCATTGCAAGCTTTACCGACCATTTCAACGGATTCATATCCGGTAATCGATTCCATAGTATTGTTCCAATAATTTATAACAGGTTGTTTGGAAACCTCGATATCATCGTCTGTTTCGGTAACCACCCGATATTCGTTAGATACAATAACTATTCCCTCGATTAAGTTATTAAAAATTCGCTCGGCTAATTTTTGGTCGATTTTCATTATTCTTTCCTGTCAATCAGATTTGGAATTAAAATAATTAAATTCTGATAGAATGCAAAATTTTCCTTTAACTTTATTTAATGAATTCGACTAATCCATTTGAAAATATCTTGCTCGATGTGAAATTTTTAGTTATTTACATTGAATAAAAATTTATTCGTATAAATCAGGAGGATTTAATATGTCAGATAATCGAATAGTCGAATGCGTGCCGAATTTCTCCGAAGGCAGGGATATGAAAATAATCGAGCAAATCGCCGATGCGATTCGTGCGGTCGATGGTGTCGAACTTAAAGATATAGACCCCGGTGCCGCTACAAACCGCACAGTAGTTACATTTGTCGGAAATCCAGATGGTGTTGTCGAGGCGGCATTTCAGGCAATAAAAAAAGCTGCGGAAATAATCGATATGCGAAAACATCACGGCACTCATCCCAGAATGGGGGCAACCGATGTATGCCCATTCGTGCCTGTTACAGATGTTACAATGGATGATTGTGCCGAATTGGCGAAAATACTCGGTGAGCGAGTCGGCGAAGAGTTAAAAATTCCTGTTTATCTATATGAAAATGCAGCGACATCGCCCGAGCGAAGAAATCTCGCATATGTTCGCCATGGCGAATACGAAGGATTGCCCGAAAAACTTGCCGACCCTGAGATGAAACCCGATTTCGGTCCTGCAAAATTCGATGCTTCTGTCGCAAAAACAGGCGCGACCGCTATCTGTGCGAGAGAATTTTTAATCGCTTATAATGTGAATCTCAACACCACCGAGAAAAATTATGCTACCGATATCGCATTCGAATTGCGTGAAAAAGGCCGTTCGGCAAGACGGGGAAATATCGAACCATTCTATTTCCGCGGTAAAATCATTCGCTACGAAAAAGATAAATATCCCTGCGGCAACTGCAATTTTGTCGCTAAAACATTCACGGAACTCGAAGAACACACTCAAAATGCTCATAATTATTCGATAACCGCTCTTTTGAAATCGAATAATCTCGACCCGAACAATATAATCGGCAAAGCTGTCAAAAAAAGCGGTCTGTTCAAATTCTGCAAATCTATCGGATGGTTCGTCGATGATTATAAAATCGCTCAAATCTCGATAAATCTGACGAATTACAAGATAACTCCGCCTCAACTCGTTCTCGAAAAAACGAGAGAACTCGCCGCAAAACGAGGAATAGTCGTTACCGGTAGCGAGGTTGTTGGATTGATACCGTATTCAGCTATTATCGAAGCGGGAAAATATTACCTTCGTCAGCAGGACAAATCGACAGGGATACCATCGCAGGATATAATTCACTATGCGGTTCGCTCGATGGGTTTGACCGATGTTTCAAAATTCGATTCCGCAGAAAAAATAATCGGACTGCCGAAAATTCCAGATAATGCACTCGTTAAACTCGAGACGAAAGAATTTGTCGATGAAGTTTCGCGTGAATCTCCTGCACCTGGAGGCGGTTCGGTTGCAGCATTAGCGGGAGCAATCGGTTCGGCACTCGCATCGATGGTGGCAAATCTGACTGCAAATAAACATTCCGCCGGCGAATTCAAAAACAAACTCATCTCGCTCGCAGAAAAAGCTCAGGAAATCAAGGATGCACTGATTCGTGCTGTCGATGAGGACACGCAGGCATTCAACGACTATTTAGATGCTATCCGAATGCCGAAAAAGACCGACGATGAGAAAAAATCACGCAACGAGGCAATTCAATCGGGATTGAAAAAAGCGGTAATGATTCCATTGGAAACGGCGAATAATTCTTTCGAGGCATTGAAAATTGCCGCAGAAATCGCTGAAATCGGCAATAAAGCATCTGTTTCCGATGCCGGTGTCGGTGCACAAATAGCATCGACAGGTGTTATCGGCGGATGTTTGAATGTGCTAATCAACCTCGGCGATATCGAGGATGAAAAATTTGTCGAGGATATGAAAGCCCGGTGCGAAAAACTCGAGACCGATGCACGAAAATTAGCCGATGAGACAATAGAGAAAGTGAAAAAAATAATAATCGAGAATGCCGATTAGTTAATCGGGAATTTTCACTATGCGAATTCGGTAATCGACACTCCGAAATGGAAAAAGTAGACTCCGAACTCCATACGCGACTACTTTGTTTTCGTAATTTATTACTCCAAATGGAAAAAGTAAGCTCCCTTCGCGAAAAAGTAAGGTGCAACTACAAAATATTAAGAGAAATCTCCATACTCGACACTCCCGCCCGGGCGGGACAGATGAGGGAACCTGCGGTTCTTCTTGAGCCCTTCGGCTCTTTTTAGTGGCGAATTTTCGTGTTGATAGAATCAGCAATTCATTGTCGCCCCGGCATTTCGATATGGTTATTTGATTGAGCTGGTGCAACAATGAATCCCGTTTGGACGGGAGAAAAGTTGCACACAAAAAACAGGCGAACGCCTGCGAAGGGGTGGATTTCCCTCATCCTAAATCCTTCTCCCAGTGAATGGGAGAAGGACTTTAAGGAAATGCTCGGCATCTGTTCCTTCTCCCACTTGTTGGGAGAAGGTGTCCCGACTGGTCGGGACGGATGAGGGAACCTGCGGTTCTTCTTGATTGGTTGATAATTTATTTTGAATGAGCTGGCGTTGCAAGGAATGACAACTTGGTTGTCAGGGATGCAACGCAAAGAGAACACCCGAATGGGTGCGAAGGGGTGCTACTTGAACAGCGATAGATACCAGTTCAGCATTTTTTCGCCGAATGGGATGACGATAAGTGTCGCCGCGCAGATGAACGGTCCGAATGGAATTGCAGAGTCGGTTTTGGTATCCTTATGCGAGATTGCTTTTCTGATGAGAACTGCAATTATCCCGCCGATTGCTCCGAGCAGCGCGGAAATAAATATCACAAGCAGAATGTTTTTCCAGCCGACTAAAAAACCGACCGCTCCGATAAGCAAAATATCGCCGCCGCCCATCGCTTCTTTGCGGAACGCTCGTTTGCCTAAAACCGATATAATCCAAAATATAAATGCTCCAATTGCAGCACCGATTAGCGAACTTACGAACATTTTCCAGCCGCCGATTATAAAAGATGCGGCAATACCGACAACCGCAACCGAAATCGTCAATTCATCGGGAATTACCCAATGCTCGATATCTATACAGGAAATTGCGAGAAAAATCGGGATGATTAAAATCATCTGAATCGTTTCAATGAAAGGAGCGGCGGGATACAATAGATAAGTCAGTAAGTATGCAATTCCGACAAATGACTCGATGAGCGGATATTTTATCGAAATTTTCGATGAACAATTTCTACATTTCCCGCCGAGTATGATATAGCTTAGAATCGGGATATTATCGTAGAACTTGATTTTCGCTCCGCATTTTGGGCAGTGTGAACCTGGGAATACAATCGATTCGCCCCGTGGTATTCGCCAAATTAGGACATTCGTGAAACTGCCGACAATCGTGCCGAGCAAAAAGAAAAAAAATGCTACTATCGGATTATGTTCGAGCATCATATCACTTCCCTAAATAGTGAATAATTGTATTATGTATTTTTTCGTTATCGGGCAAAAGCTGAGCGGCTCGGTTGAAATATTCGATTGCCTTCACAGTGTCGCCACCTCGAATATATAATTTACCGACCCCGAGACATATCCAAGGGTTAAATTTACCGACATTCCCAGCACTATCCGCATATTGAAACGCCGATAGAGTATCTCCTCGTTCAAAATATATTATGGCGGGATACATATATCCGCTGGGGAATTGAGGATATCTTTCGCGCAGTTTCTCGGCATTGACAAGAACCTCATCGTATTTTTTCAACCTGAATGCGATATTATTATAACCGATAAGCACCCAAACGGACAGACTATCCTGGCGATGCGCAAGATTTATATAATAATATGCACTGTCGAGCTGGTCTATATTTTTGAACTGCTCGGCGATTCCCGAATATCCTATCGCACATTGCGGTGAATCACTAATCGCTCGCCTAAACCAAAGCCAATCGCTGCGGAAATAGAACGAATAATTTATACCTATTGCAAAAAATGCAAAAATGTAAATTATTGTAAATATTTTACCTGCTCTTATATTTATTATCTTAAAATTCTGACTTAATTTTGTAAGAACAAATCCGCACACAAGACTCGTTCCGAAACTCGATACGAAGGCGAATCTTTCCGCCCACATAGCGCCATTATGCATCATAATTCCGATTGCTGGAAAAATAAAGATTATCGCCCATAATATCCCGAACCAGATTTTTTTTGAACGAATCCACAAAAGCGATGGTCCAATAATTGCGAGCATCGGTATTATCCACAAAAGCCACCATACAAGTGAATGCATATCGAATATCTCACCGTGATATGGTGAAAGCGAAAGTGGGATTAAAAGATTTTGGACATATCGCACTAAAAGGTATGGCATTGTAGCGATGCGTTCCGCTAAATTATACCAGATAGGCACATAATTTCCCATTGTCGAAAGCACCCAGAATCGAAGTGCGAAATATAGTAAAAGTGGAATTATCAGATGAAGCGATTTTTTTATAGATTCCCAAAATTTTTCATTTTTTACAAGATGAAGGAACAATGGGAATAACAAAATTCCTGCGACCGCTGTTTCCTTAGAAAATAGTGCAAATGCAAAAAGAACGGGTGTTAATATGTAGCGATACAAAAATTTTTGATTGTCGAAAATAAGCATCGCCAAAAGAAAGAATAATCCAGCGGAAAGGTCGGTGATACCGGATATGAATGCGACCGATTCGATATGAATGGGATGCAATGCGAAAATCGCTGTCGCAATCGATGCAATATTTTCCCTGTCAAATATTTTTTTACTTAGCAAATATGCGATGATTATTATCGCGAAGTAAAGCAATAGATTGAATATTCTAAACATAAAAGCATCGATACCCCATAAATGGAATTCAATCCACAGCCATAGAATCGTGATAGGTCGATAGTATGGAGGAGGTATTTCTGTCTGCACCGGGGGCCAAAATGTTTGTCCGAAAAGCCACAGCGGCGATTCCGACCGCAATGCAGGATTCTCTTTGATTATCGTATGGTCATCGACGATGAATTCACCGCTCAACGATGGCAAATACATTATAAAAACCACTACGATAATCAATGCTATTTTTAATGTATTGCTTTTCATTGTTTTCTAATAAATTGCCAGAGCTGTGGATATTTGTCCAGCATTTCTTTCATTTTCACGGTGTCTCGAACAGAATAATAAAAATTCAGTAATTCAAATTGTGCTTTCGTGCCTTCGGGATAATATTCGCAGGCACGCTCGAGATATTCGAGTCCAGCGATAGTATCACCGAGCGATATCATCGCAACACCGAGATTTTTATTAACAATATAATCGTGTGGAGCAATTCTATGCGCCATTATAAAATATTTTGTAGCGAGTGTCGTATCGCCGATATATATCCAATATATACCGAGATTCGAATAACAATAAACATAATTCGGGTATGTAGTAACCGCTTTATCGAGATAAAATTTAGCGCTGTCGAGATTTTCTTTCTGCATTTGTAATTGTGCCATAATTATTAAAGCCGGCAAATAATTCGGTTCGAGAGCGATAGCTTTTTCAATATAATAATATGCGCTATCCGGCATATTTTTGGTTGCGAATATACCACTTTTCCCAGAGAAACCTATCGCTCTCATAGGAGCATCTTCGGTCATTCGGCTAAACAAAATATTGTCATTTCGCCAATCGAACGCATAAATAATCGATGAAAACATTAAAAACAGGAAATATCCCGCGAGCAATATTTTCGATAAACGGGGTATAGATTTAGGAGATTTTGCTCCATATTTTTCCCATAATAAACCGAACAAAAATCCTGCACCGATACTGGGAACATATAAAAATCTATCTGCCCAAAGTGCGTTCGATAAACTGGCGATACCGAGAACGGGCAAAAGAAAAATTATAAGCCAGCTAAATCCGAACAGCGAAATTTTATCCTTCTTTTTTATAATATAAACGATAAAAATTCCAAGTATAACGACTCCAATAATTCCCACAAAAGATAGAATATAGTTCATTTTCAACATAACTTCGGGATGAAGAACTTTTATATCGAACGGTAAAAACACATTTAAAATATATCGCAGTAAAAAATATGGAGCGAATAAAATTCTTTTCCAAAATGGGACCAAAGATGCGCCTGCAATCTCGAAACCGCCGAGTGCATTTATTCGCAACGCAAAATAGATTATCGAATAGATTATCCAAATACTCCATCGGAAAATTTTATCTTTGAATTTCAATTCTTTTCGGAATAAAATATCGTAAATCACAATCGCAAAAATTCCCACTGCTGCATTTTCCTTGGCGAAAAGTGCGAAAAGCCATATCGATGGAGCGATAAATATACCACTTTTATTTTTAGAAATATATACGATAAAAGCAATTAGAACAAAAATAGCGACAAGTATATCTGAAACAGCCGATGGAAAACAAACGCTTTCTGTATGAACAGGATTTAATGCAAAGGAAGCCATTGCAACGATTGCAGCATTAAAATTTAAAAATTTTCTACTGAATTTATATACGAGTAAAATTGCAAGGAAATGAGATAAAAGTAAGAATAATCTAAAAAATAGTGCCGATTCTCCAAAAATTTTATACAGAGACCAAAATGAAAATATCGTCATAGGACGATAATAAATATTTTGTTCCTGAGCGAAACCCGGTGGCAAAAATGGATGTGTCCATATCCATAAAATCGATGGAGCTCTTATAGATGAATTTTGTTCGATTATTATATGGTCATCCCAGATAAAATTATTTGAAATAGATGGGAGATAAATCAAAATGCCACAGAGCGCAATAAAAATTATTACAAGATAATTCCTCATAAAAATCTCCTATTTTTTAAGAACATAGAAAAGGGGCAAGGCATTGCCTTACCCCTCAAGCAGCACAGCGCAAAGAGACAATTATATTACCAAGTACCGCCTGTAAATGTGCCCTGTTGGGAACATGTTACCGTCGAAACATCGGCTAATGATTTGTCATAGGAATTATTGCAATATGCTATAGCTTCGAAACCAGCAGTGCCACCAGTTGTAATTTCATAACTGAATCTCGGATAACCTGTTGGACGGTCGACGATAAGACCTGTTTCCGCCGTCCAAGAAGTATTCTTGGTAGATGCATCATTAAAAGTATGGGTAGGTGGAAAAACACCATTTTCCTGATAATAAGTTTCAGCTGATTCGAGTATTTGCTTCAGCATAGTTCTCGCCTCACTGACCTTTGCTTTCTTGGATGCCGCCAAGAATCTTGGAATAGCGAGTGCTGCCAAGATGCCGATGATAACAACCACAATCATCAGCTCGATTAAGGTGAATCCTTTTCTCCGTCTCATTTTGAACCTCCTTTTTGGGTTAAACTTCAATTCCACTTTTAATTCAGCAATTATCGTGCCAATATTAGACTTATCCTAACACATTGAAAAATAAGAAGATATACGATAGATAAAATATTAATCACATTTTATAATCATTCATTTTGCAAAATGCAAATATTTAATAATTACTTTTCAATAAATTCAGGGTATTTTTGCGTGAAAATATTTTTAACTTTTTCCCAAACGATTTCGGGTGAATTCGAACCATCGATTTTAATGAATCTATCACTATTTTCCTGCGCAATTTTCAAATAACCATCGCGAACCTTACTCATAAATTCCTCTCGCTCAGATTCTAACCTATCCAATATTTTACCTTGATTTTTCATCCGCAGTGAGGCTTCCGCAGTTGAAATATCGAGAAAAAATGTCAAATCGGGAGCAATTCCGCCAGTAGCCATCAACGACATATCGAGAACCTGTTTCATCCCGAGTCCTCGTGCATATCCCTGATACGCGACAGACGAATCGAAAAATCTATCCGAAATCACCCATTTATTATTTTCGAGTGCAGGCGCGATAATTTCATAAGTGTGTTGCGCTCGCGAGGCAAGATATAGAAATAGTTCGGTGCGTGGAAAAATCTCCGTATGACTTCTATCGAGTAAAATCTTTCTAATTTGTTCTGCGACAGGAGTTCCACCCGGCTCACGAGTTATAATTACATCGATTCTGTGCTCCATAAGAAAATTCGCAAGCATTTTCGCTTGAGTGCTTTTCCCGCAACCGTCGATTCCTTCGAATGTTATAAAAATTCCTCGTTTCATATTATTCCAATGAGTTCTGCAAAATTAAAAATTTCCTCTCTCCTAAAAACATCGAATCCCCCGTTAATAATCAAAATAATTGCAATATTCACTTTCGCAAGTCGAACATTTATATGTTTTCAAAATATCTCACTATCCGTTTTTCCCTTATCAATAATTTGCTCAAAAACACATATATGAATGAAAAACTATAAGAAATTATCACCATAATCGAAATTAGAATATTCACATTTAATTCGGTTAATTTTGCGACCTTCCCTGCAATAATGGGTAGAATTCCGATGAATGCAGGACCTAATGAATATACAAGAGCATATAAACCCAATGCCGATTTAGGAGTTACCTGCGATGTTTTCGCTTTGCCGAGCCAAATTTTTTGCGCTATCAATGAATTCCCAAACAATACAAGCAAAACAGGAATTATGGATAAATATATCGGATAAATCAGGTGAAAAATCGAGATATAGAGCAATCCTGTAATTATTACAACAGTAGTCCAAATCAGCGACATAAAAATCGCCCGCATCAGAATTGTATTACGCAAATCGATTGGATAAGTGCAAAATAATCGGGAATTTCGAGTATCCTCGGCTAATAATTTCACCGATGTCATCATACAACCATTAGATGCCATAACTATCGCAATTACAAATGCTTGAATGAAATTTTTTCCCGAACCGAGACTCATCACGATAGCAAAAAACAGCGGATATACTAAAAGAAGATAATTCTCCGCATCTCTGCGAAATGCGAGAAAATCTTTTTCTAATGTGGGATATTTCCATAATTTTTTCCAAAATTTTACGCTAATCGTTCTGCGCGGTTTACTTTTAAGCTGAAATGGCACCTCGAACGAAAGTGTATTCGCAATTCGCCAACCCGCTCTAAAAAGAATTATCCCAATCACACAAAGCAAAAGCGATGTTATTATATTCCCCTCGATTGCCGATGAAAAAATCCAGAATAATGGAAAACCTGTATCGAGATGCTGAATTTTATAATAAAGATTTATCAGTGGACTCGTTGCTCCATCGCCGATTTGGCTTGTGAAACGCGGGAATAAATTCCAATATGCGACAAAAATCAAAAGGTTAAATATCATCGCATATCTTCCCATTTTTCGCAGAATCGGTGTCTGCATAAGTCTCGTGCCGACAATCGCTCCCCAAAGTGTTAACCCGCATAAGAATATTCCGAATGAAATCACGCCCCAAATCGCTCCAACACTATGCAAAACTATTAAATATCCCGCTGTCGAGGGAAGCAGCAAAAGCAATGGAAACATCGCTCCTGTAATCGATGTCAAAAATGTGGTTAAAATCAATGCTCCACGATGAATCGGTAGAAATAAAAAGTATTTATAATAGCTACTTTCATCGAACAAATCGACCGAAACAGTCGGTATAACCTGAAGCAAAAGTAAAACACTCATCGCCATCGCTTGATAGGCATAAAGAATTACAGCAGCGTGAGTCGAAAATTTTGCTATATCGAAAAATAAAGCACTCATCCCCAAAGACATCGCAATGAAAAATACAAGAACACCGCCGATACCGATTACCGCAAGGATTATATTGCTTCCCTTAAGCTTAAACATCCCTCTGAGTAAAAGTTTCAAACGGAAAACCAAGATTATCATCAGATTTCTCACAATTCATTCACCAATTTTCTAATTTCAGTCTCATCGGCGCCGGTAAGTTGAAGGAAAATTTCCTCGAGGTCGCCTTTCATTCCAGCTTTTTGGCGAAGTTGCTCTACTGTCCCCTCGGCAACGATTTCACCATTCGCAATAACAGTAAGCTTATCGCACATCTTTTCTGCAATCTCGAGAATATGCGTGGTCAAAAATATCGCAGAACCATCGTCGGCAATTCTTCGCAAAAGCAATTTCAATCCACGAGCGCTATATGGGTCGAGTCCCGTGGTCGGTTCATCCAAAAACATAATATCGGGTTTTCGCATAACCACCGAGGCAACCATCAATTTCTGTTTCATCCCGTGAGAATAATTGTCGATATAATCATTCAAAAAATCGATATTTAGCAATTCGCAAAGTTCATCTAACCTATCATAGACATCTTTTTCACATTTATAGACCGATGCGATGAATTTCAAAAATTCTTTGCCCTTAATATTCTTAAATCTCGGCGGTTCATCGGGAACAACACCGATTCTTCGCTTAATATCGATTGCATCGTTTTTATAATCTTTGCCGAGTATTCGAATATCACCGTCGTCGGGTTCGAGTGCACCGGCAAGAAGACGAATAGTGGTAGTTTTGCCCGCACCATTAGGTCCCAAAAATCCAAATATTTCACCTCGAAAAACCGAAAGATTTACTTTATTCACAGCAATTTTATCACCGAATTTCTTTACGACATCTTTTGCAGAAATTACTTCACCCGACAAATCGAACCCCCTTCAGGCATTCGCCTGCACCCTTTCGGGTGTTTTCTTTGCATTGCTTTCCTGTCCCGACAAGTCGGGACATTCCCTGCAACGCCGCGTTATTAAAGTTTCTAAACCAATTAAAAAGAGCCGAAAACTCCACCCCTTCGGGTGTTCTCTTCGCGTTGTTTCCCTGTCCCGACAAGTCGGGACATTCCTTACAACGCCGCGTTATTAAAGTTTCCAAACCAATTAAAAAGAGCCGAAGGGCTCAAAAAGAACCGAGATACGGCTGTGAACAAGGGGTTGCAACCCCTTGTTCAATGCAACCATTATATATAACCGAATGGTTTTCTCAAAACCATTTTTTAGAAAAATTTGAATATTTTCTAACGATTTCCAAT
>JAGGZE010000136.1 GCA_021162205.1 bacterium | reverse complement strand
GTGCATCAGGCGCTACCACAGACTGGGCAGGATATTTCAATGGTGATGTCAATATTACAGGTAGTTTAAGCAAAGGCGCAGGTTCGTTTTTAATAGACCATCCGCTCGACCCATTGAATAAGACATTGCGACACAACTTTGTCGAATCACCGGAAAATCTCTGCCTATATCGTGGAAAAATGACACTCGATAGCGATGGCACTGCAACTATCACAATGCCAGATTATTTCGCTGCTCTTACCAAAGAAAATGAGGCGACGGTTATTCTTACGCCAATCGGAAGAACGCCATTCCTCGCAAGTTACGAATGGAATAACGATTTTACCTCATTTACTATTTACGGAAAACCTAATGGTAGTGTTTCATATCAGGTTCTCGCCGACCGCGACGACCCTGTGATGCACGAACTATATCATCCAGTAGAAGAAGAAAAAGGCACCGGCAATGGTTGGACACCCGGTAAATTACTATATCCAACCGCTTACGGTTATCCGAAAGAAATGGGGCAAGAATATGAAAACACGCAACAGCAACAAAATGCGAGGTAAAAAATGCGTATTATAAAAATCATAATTATTATTACAGTGCCATTTTTGATTTTAGCTCAATCGCAGATGGCTCCATCTGTTACCGACAACGGCGGTGGAATAGCGCAGAACAGTAGCTATAAACTGCTATCGTCTATCGGGCAATCCGTCACTGGACTGCGAATCGATGGCACTGTATTGGAAGCTGGATATATTACAGCAGAACTCGATTTAACAGGAATCGAGGAGCAAAATGCTAAACATCCCGAAAAACCGATAATCGGTGAATTTTCACCTAATCCGTTCAATAGTGCAACAACTATCGAGATAAATATTCCTGCTCGAGGAAATATATTGTTTCAAATATTCGATTTATCGGGAAAGCAGATATACAACTGGAGCGAAGATAAAAATGCGGGGATATATAAAATTACTTTCAACGCTAATGAGAAATTGCCCAGCGGAACATACTTATACAAAATCACTGCTTTGAATACGGAGAAAAATGGCAAAATTGCATTCGTGAAGTAAAATATTTCGGTAATTTAAAGAAATGAAACCTCGATTTATGTCGAGGTTTTTTTATTGTATTTTGTGAATTAAATATTCTATTTTTTCCATTGACATTTCTTATTTTTTATATTTATTAAAAATAAATTCATATTAAAACAACTGAGAAGGGGGTGCAGTATGCGCAAGATGTATCTTAATGGGTTGATGTCTATTGTTTCGCTGATTGCAGCAATTTTGTTTGTCGGTTTTGTATTCGCCGATGTCCCGCACCTTATTTCGTATCAGGGACGGCTGACAAATGGCAGTGGAGTTCCATTAACGGGCAACCATAATATCACATTCAGATTATACGATGCTTCTGTTGGTGGAACAATGCTTTGGTCGGAGACGCAAAATACCACTCTGAACTCCGATGGGCTTTACAATGTAATGCTCGGTGATGGCACACCGTTTCCTATTAGTGTGGATTTTTCGATACCTTATTGGCTCGCCGTTTCTGTCGATGGCGGTGCAGAAATCTGCCGATACGAACTCGGCGCAAGCCCGTATGCGCTCAATATCGCCGATACTGTTTTCCAATCGAACGGATATTTTTTCACCAATGGCACATATAAAACATTTCTCACGCAAACTGGTCTATCACTGCCATCGGGGGAGATATTCGACAGAAGTGCCGCTGCTGTATATGGCTATGGCAATGACGATATCGGCATATATGGACGGTCGAACCTTTGGGAAGGAATAATCGGATACAGCACCGGCGATGATGGCGTGCAGGGCGTTTCAGAAAATAGCAGTTATGCTGGCGTTTATGGAATCAATTCATCGATAACAAGTCCCTGTGAGGGATATATCGCATATAATGGTTATGGATTTTATACTCCCGATAATGCTTATATTTCCGATTATCTTCAACTCGGCGGACTTACTGCTCCTCCCGGAGCGGGCGAAGGCAAAATATATTACAACTCCACCGACAAAACATTATATCTCTGGGATGGCACAACCTGGCAGGATTTAGTCGGCGGCGGTGGAGGCGGGGTCACAGGGATTCGCTCGAACACTAATCCATATTTGACCGGCGATGTTACACTTCAAGAGGGAACCAATATAACCCTATCTCAAGTGGGCAATACCGTAACAATAGATGCCAGCAGTCCTGTGCACGACCACTGGGGCGAGAATTGGAGTGGCACAGGAAACGGTTTAACACTCACATCCACAGGCGGCACAGGACACGGAATAAAAGTCGATATAACTGGACAATCGACCAATGGAACAGGATGGGGCAACTCGGGCAATAATAGTTACAATGCTGTAAGCGGTGTTTCCACCGGCTCGCAATTCTCTGCTGGTGCCTACGGTTATTGCGATGGAACATCGAATAACTCCGGCGGTGTAGTCGGCGCATATTCGAGCGTTACATGGGCAGGATTGGGATACATCGATGCTGTCGGTGGAATTTGGGCAGGATATTTCAACGGCGATGTCAACATAGATGGCAACTTGACAATTACGGGCAGTTATCCCGGAGGCACTTCACTCTGGAACGATGCCGGAACATATATCGAAGCCATCAACAACACGAATGTCATAGTCAATGACGCAGGTGGATTGTTTGATTTCCAGGTCAATGGCACTTCCGCCACAGGTGCGAGTATATACGGTTTCCATACCGCTTCCGGCGCAGGCGAGAGATATGGCGTTCTTGGAAGTTGCGGTTCGCTGCCTTCGGGAAGCGGAACAAACTATGGTGTAAAAGGTTCTGCAACAGGCGGAACAATTAATTATGCAGTCTATGGCGATGTCGGTGGAAACACCGGCTACGGCGTTTATGGCACCGGTGGGGCAGGCAAACCATTCGGATATCTCGGCGGACAGGATTATGCTGTGTATGGTGAAGGTGAAGTCACTGGAGATGCAGTTGATACCAATGCTGTTGCAGTGTTTTTGAATACAGTTTCATCTGAGGATGCTGCAGGCGTGTATGCCGAATGTGCAAATACACCCAACTGGGGATATGGTGGATATTTTGCCGGCGGATATAGGGGAGTTATGGGTGTGGCTGAACTCGAAGGATTCGGTTCAAGATATGGTATCAGGGGTGAAGCGTCTGGTGGCTATACGAGTAACTATGCCGTCTATGGATACGCCTATGGCGACAGCGGCACAAAATACGGAATCTACGCTCTTACATCCGGTGCAGGCACTAACTGGGCTGGATATTTTAACGGCAATGTCAACATCACTGGCACACTATCGAAAGGCGCAGGTTCGTTCCTAATCGACCATCCCGACGACCCGCTGCATAAAACTCTTCGGCACAATTTCGTCGAATCGCCAGAAAATCTATGTCTGTATCGCGGCAAGGTGAAACTCGATGCCGATGGTGAAGGAATAGTCGAAATGCCAAGTTATTTTAAATCGTTGACCGAAGAAGATGAAGCGTCGATAAATCTCACTCCTGTGGGAAAACCATTCCTGACAGGTTGCGATTGGAATAAGGACTTTACTGCATTCACAGTCTATGGCGAACCTAATCGTGAGGTGTATTACATAGTTCTCGCCGACCGCGACGACCCGGTGATGCACCAATTATATCATCCTGTTGTCGAGAATAAGGGCGATGGCAATGGTTGGACAAATGGAAAATTGCTCTACCCCGAAGCATACGGCTATCCCAAAGAAATGGGAGAGAATTATCATCCAAAAGGGAAAAAAGAAAAATAGGAGGATAATTATGCGTAGTATTTTAATTTCAACTGTGCTTATCGGGGCATTTGTGATTTTTGCACAAACTACCGAGTATCCTCATGTGCAGGACAATGGCGGCGGATATGTAGAGACACCGAGCTATCGCAGTTATGCATCGATTGGTCAACCCGTAATCGGCGAATGCGGCGATGCGAGTCATATAAATCAAGCGGGATATATAACCTCGTTGAACCCGTATCTTGCAATCGAGGAAAAACCCAACGATGGCAAAATCCCCGATAAAATCACAATCGGTGCGCCATATCCGAATCCATTTAATTCGGTATGCCAAATAGATATAGATATTCCGCAAACGACAATAATCAAATTCGGCGTATTCGATATTGATGGCAGAAATATTCTGCAATTCGATAAAAATTTGCATACAGGTTCACATATAATCAAGTTCGATGCGGGAAAACTTCCATCGGGAATATATTTCTATCGAATTTCAGCAGACAAAACAATAAACACTGGCAAATTGATACTCATAAAATAGCACCCTTCGGGTGTTTTTACCGCACAAGTTTCCTTCCGGCAAAGTCGGAATTTCCTCTTGTGCCAGCGAACGACTTGTTTTCTTTGTGCAACTTTTCTCCCGTTTAGATGGGATTCATTGTTGCACTCGATTAATTAAAATAACTTTTGAAACTTCTGGGTGACAGTGAATTGCTGATTCCATCGGCAAGACACCGATGAAGTCGAGACCTTGTTCTGTCGAAATGGGACAATTTCCTGAAATGCTGCGGAATTATAATATGAGTATTGCCAAATTCGTTTTGATTTTGGATTTTGAGTTTCAATTGACATTTGGATTTCGTTTCACATTAAAATCTATATGTCATCCCGAGATGAATATCGGTTATTTTGTAATTCTCGGAAATATCGTTCACCATTTCGGTAGAGTATGATTTTTGCCAGTTGGTATATACAGCGCTGCATTCGAGAAGAAAATTTTTATCGACAAGAAATGCGAGTCCGCCTGTGAATGCCTGTCTTTCTTTGTCTATGGTTATCGGTTTGTATGGAAGTGGGTCGTATCTGTATCCTGCACGGATTTTAGTGGGCAATATTTTTATCGGTATAGTAAATTCGATTCCTGCACCGAATGATAATACTGCTCGATATGAATCGGGTATCAGCACATTTTCATCGACAAGGTATGCGGGATTGTGGTATCGTGTCTGCCGCCAATCGGAAAATAGCATATCTGTCGCTATATCGATAATCGGCGATTTGAATGCGATTCCTGTCCCGAACCGAAATGGTGTCGTGATATTTATATCGTCTTCGAACTGGTAATCCTCGATGATATCGTCCGAGCCATCGGTCTTTTCCAAAGTCGTGTTCTGAATCCATTCTTGATTTATTGTCAAAACGCTGGGAAATTTTATCGAAGCACCCCATGCGAAATATTTATTCGGAGTAATCGCTATGCCGAACCTTCCAGTTACGCCCGAAACATCGTCGGTAATTGCATCGGAAAAAATGGAATCGGTTATAGTAGAATCCTCGAAACCTGAAATATATGTATCCCATGTATAATTGTTCGCACCGCTGATTGCCTCGATAGTAGCACCCATCGAAACCAATTCCGATACCTGCCCGCCGACACCGAAAAATAGCGAACCGAGTCCGCCATCGGATGTTTCGAGTGCATCGATTGTATTGCCATCGTTTCTCGTTCCATAAAATTCTGCGGAATGGTCGAACGATTGAAATCGATAAAATCCTGCAGCGAGAGCGACACCGCCTCGCTTTGCTTTGAGTGCAAGAACTCCTCCCAATGCACCGAGTTTAACCGATGTAAATTCCGATGTTCGCTCATTAGTCCCATCGATAGTTGTCGATGATTTGCCATTGAGAACTGAAATTATTCCCGAAAGTTCATTTCGATAGACGAAACCGAGAAGTGCAGGATTGTAATATGCAGCGGAATAGTCCTGCGCGAGTGCTATGTGAGCACCGCCCATCGCAATCGCTCGCATCCCGACACCGACGAAATTATCTGCATATATTATTTCCTGCGCTATGCTTTCCGAACCACTCGCAAAAGCGAGTGAAATCAAAGTAGCGCATATCATTAATAATATCGACCTTTTCATTTTGTCCTCCTGTTAATTTATAGTAATTTTCAATTAACTCTGTTGCCTCTATGCCATACTGTTTTTATTACATTCGACATTTGAACTTTGGATTTTGAACTTTATATTCACATTCCTCGTCTCGGCTGAGGTTGCGATGGAGTGTTGTCTGTGCTATCTGAACTGCTGGAACTACTACCACTGTCATCATCATCATTGGAAAATAAGTTATCTAAAAATATAAAAATACAATTCCCAACACAATTACTGTCATCGTGATAGTATCTTTCTCGACTTTTTGCCTCGTAAATGTCTCTGTCGTGAATTACTTTTTCCTCGTTTATATCCTTTTTGGATTTCGGATTTTTCTTAATATTCGGATTCCAATAGTAATCGTTCCATTCCTTACCCCATTTGGAATCTGAGAAAAATTGATAGCGATGGTTTCTTATCCAAGCTTGTTTGGTGAGTTTTTTACTCGAGACTGTTGTATAGCATCCCGAAATCGATAACGATGCCAAAAATAATAGACCGATAAATGTATAAATTCTGTGCATTTTTCATCTCCTGTTTAATTCACAAAATATAATATCAATAATCGTGCCAATTTTTATATGGCAACTGTTTTTAGGGATTGTTTCGAGAAGTAATCATTTATCGA
Organism: bacterium; assembly: GCA_021162205.1. Classification (GTDB taxonomy): domain Bacteria; phylum UBP14; class UBA6098; order B30-G16; family B30-G16; genus JAGGZE01. Next base: position 2,087 of record JAGGZE010000136.1, on the reverse strand, counting down.
ATTTCATTTGCACAAAAAATGTGCTAATCGCTATCGGGATGATGAGCGACAAATGTTTTGTGATATGTCATATGTTCGAGAGCATATCTCGGACCTTCACGGCCGAGTCCGCTATCCTTGACTCCGCCATAGGGCATAATATCCGCGCGGAAAGTCGGGACATCATTCACCACAACCGAACCGACATTTATTTCCTCGAATGCTTTGCGGGCAGCGACAATATCCCTCGTGAAAATACCGGCATTAAGACCATAAACACTGTCATTAACCATCTCGATTGCCTCGGTTATATCGGTTATTTTATTGATTATGACAATGGGTGCGAATGCTTCATCGTGCACGATTCTTGCATCTTGCGGAACATTTACAATAACGGTCGGCTCGAAAAGATTGCCATTGTGCTTTCCGCCGCAGACGATTTCGCCACCATTTGCAACGGCATCGTCGAGCCACTGTTCGATTCTATGAACATCCTCTGCCGACCTCATCGGACCGACATCGGTGATTTCATCCATCGGGTTGCCGAGTTTCATCTGTCTCATCGTGCTAACGATATGTTCGACAAGCGAATCGAATATCGGTTCCTCGGCATAGACTCGTTGAGTGGATATGCAGACCTGTCCCGCCAATGCTGTCGCCCCCTTGGCGATTCTATCAGCCGACCAGAAAATATCGGCATCTGAAAGCACAATCGCAGCGGAATTCGAGCCGAGTTCCAATGCAATTTGTTTGATTCCGATATCCGATACCAGTTTTTTCCCGACTTTCGCACTGCCGGTAAATGTTACGACCTTGATTCTATCGTCCTTTGCGAGAACTTTGCCGATTTTTTCGCCACTGCCGGGCAATACAGAAACAGCATCTGCCGGATAACCTGCATCGAGAATGAGTTTCCCGAGCATAAATCCTGTGATAGGCGTCTGCGATGCGGGTTTCAAAATAAATGGATTACCGACAGCGATAGCGGGTGCGATTTTGTGCATCGCAAGATTTAACGGGAAATTGAATGGCGTTATCGCAAGCACAGGTCCCGATGGAAACCGCTGATAGAATCCCCATTTGTGAATACCATTCGGTGCAGAATCGAATGAAATGACCTCGCCGAGCGGTTCTCGTGAGAGTGCTGCTGAAAGAGCGAGTGTCTCCCGAGCTCTGTTAACCTCGCTTCGTGCCTCGCGAATTGTTTTGCCAACCTCTGATACAATGATTCTGGCGAAATCATCCGCTCGTTCGGTTAATAATTGTCTTGCTCGCAGAAGTATATTCTCACGATGATGAGCGTAAAGCGATTTGCTTTCCTCGAATGCGAAATGAGTTATTTTCAACGCACGATTCACAATTTCATCGTTAGCGATGCTGACTCGACCGACTATTTTGCCATCGTAAGGCGATTTTACATCGAATTTTTCATCGGTATGAATTTCTTTCCCACCGAGTATAAGCGGATAATCCATAATAATCCTCCCGAGATATTTTAACTATAAATTAATGTTTTCTGCATTATACTACAACTTATTAAATAGCAACTATCTTTATCTCCAATTTTTATTTTTCACTTTCAATTCTAACTCATTGTGTTTCGCGCTTATGCGGTAGAGAGACCTTACAAATGAAAGAGAAAAGATTTCTCGTTTCACTTCTGCCACGGCGGAACAATATCCTCTGTTTTGCAGTATTCATTAAATCATAATGAATAAAAAATATTTGTCGAGGGAAATCGAAAATTTCGGTGTCTGCTTTACGCAGATGTATCCAGGTAAAAAGTTTTTAATGAGTGAATCGAAAATAATTGGTTGTAGCGCTGCGACCCAAACCCAACAAATTACTAATTCCCCACATAAACCAATCCCCAAACCAACTCAATAATTTAATCTCAGGGTGGATACCATGTAGGTAAAGAGTCCATATTTAAATTTCTATTGAATTATCTTGCTTAACAGAATGATTGTTCTATTTTTATCGGTATGAAAGACCCAAAATACATAAGAAATTTTTCGATAATCGCGCATATCGACCACGGGAAATCGACTCTGGCAGATAGATTGCTGGAACTTACCGGTTCTGTTCCCGAGGGCAAAATGGTCGAC
>JAGGZE010000073.1 GCA_021162205.1 bacterium | reverse complement strand
TTTCCCTCATCCTAAATCCTTCTCCCAGTGAATGGGAGAAGGACTTGAAGGAAATGTTCGGCATCTGTTCCTTCTCCCACTTGTTGGGAGAAGGTGTCCCGACTGGTCGGGACAGATGAGGGAACCTGCGGTTCTTTTTGAGCCCTTCGGCTCTTCTTAGTGGCGAATTTTCTTGTTGATGGAATCAGCAATTCATTGTCGCCCCGGCATTTCGATATGGTTATTTGATTAAACAGGTGCAACAATGAATTTCACTCTGGTGAAAGTTCCCGATTTTATCGGGATTCAGAAAAAAGTTGCACAATAAAAACAGGCGAATGCCTGCCCGAACGGGTATGAAGGAGGAATTTATGAATATTGGATTTGTTCAGTTTGCGCCGAAATTGGGCGATGTCGATAGTAATTTGAGAATGGTCGACAAAATGCTGGAGGGCATTTCCGCGGATGTAATCGTTTTGCCGGAACTTTTTGCGACAGGTTATCTTTTCCCGAGTATCGAATTTATCGAGAACATTGCGGAATCTGCTGGTGATGGACCCATTTATTCCGCTATGGCAAAATGGTCGAAAGAAAAAAATTGTCTTATTACAGGCGGCTTCCCTGAAATCGATGGCGACAAAGTCTACAATTCTGCAATGGCGGTATTTCCCGATGGTAGATTTATTTTATACCGCAAGATACATCTTTTCGACAGTGAGAAATTATTTTTCGAGTCTGGTGATATTCGATTGAAACCATTTCAATTTCGCGGGGTTAAATTCGCTATGCTTATATGTTTCGATTGGATATTCCCCGAGACTTATCGAGTCCTGATGCTGCAGGGGACACAGGTAATTCTTCACAGCACAAATTTGGTTCTTCCATATTGTCAGATGGCGAGTTTCGCTCGAGCGGTCGAGAATAGAATGTTCATCGTTTTAGCGAATCGAACTGGAACAGAATCGACCGATGGGAACGAACTTAATTTCACAGGTGGAAGTATTATATATTCTCCTAATGGTGAAATACTTATACAGTCATCCGATAGTGAAAGTGCTGTCGAGATTGTCGAAATCGACCCCGACGATGCAGTCGATAAAAATGTTACCGGGCGAAACAATTTAATCACCGACCGCCGACCCGAATTCTATAAGAAATTGTGTGAAAAATAATCGCTGTCGCAAAAATACTTGCTAAAATTTGCTTTTAAGTTATTTTGGCGATAATTATGCGATATTTTATGTATATAACTTTTGCGGTTTCTATTTTAATGGCTCGACCACCAGAATCTCAGCCGCTACCTAAAATTTTTGTTACTCTCGAAAGCGGTGCAATCCAAATTCCATCGTCTTTCTCGCAGGGAGTAAATTTTCTATCGGCTCGAAACTTTTTTCTATTCGAGCCGAGCAAAGCCGATATCGATACCGAACAATTGGAATCGCTTATAGGGAAATATGGAAACTATCTCGTCCGTAATCCCGATGCTATTTTGACACTGAAAGGATTTTATTCATCGAAAATAGATGACATATTATCCCCGAGAATCGGAATGGAATTGGCTAAAAAGCGTGCCGATGCATTATTTCGTGCTATCGTGTTGAAATTTCCATCGATTGGCGATAGAGTTTTTGTTTCCGATGACCATAATTTTGAAACCACTTTTCTCGATTCGGTTTCCCCTTTCGATATGCGAGTGGAATTTGAAATATTTTCTAAAAAATACCACAATCGGAAATTTTACCCCAAACAGCGTGCTCCATATTGGCGAGAATCCTACAAAAATATAATCAAAAATATAGCGCCCGATTTGGAGCAAATATTTTCATCGAATCCCGATATCGATGCACTTATAATCGGTAATGGTTTCTCTCCCGATAGAAAAGGTTATCAATGGCTCGAATTTTTGAAAAAACGAATATGCGAAAGAATGGATGAGCGATTTTCCCAACGAATCGCACTGTATATAAATCCATTTTCCAAACAAAAAACACCATCGGCGGAATTAATTCTCATTCCATCGATAAACTGTGGTGGAATGAATGAAATATTGTGGTCTAAACCGAACTTTTCATCCACTGTCACCTGTTCTATCGATGGCATTCAAACCTTGCCAAACAAATTCTACTGTTCATTTAATATTTTCGATAAATTTCGTGCCAAAATCGATTGTATAAATTCTTCCTCGTTGAATATCGAAATCGGCGATATACCTATTTTACCGACGGATTTAAGACTCGATTTCATATCGAGTGAATTCGGAATAGCCCAAAAATCACCGATATTAACAATTCAATCAACAGATTCGTTTTCCGGCGTATGGAATTTCACGATTTGGAAACCCGAACTAAAACGATTTTCTACATTCGGCGGTGCAGGTATGTGGAATGTGGCTAATGCTATATATTCTCTTTCGAAAATCGCCGACCGAGGGAAAATAACGATGATTGCGAATGGTTCGAACGATTCACTCGCTCTGGTCGATGCTCAAAAATTCTGGGACATTCTGACAACTCAGATATGTTCGATAAGCGATACCAAGCGCGATAAGCTCGGTTCTTGGTTCGAGAAAAATAATTTCGAGGTAGAACTTTCTCCACCCGTGAAAAATAACGATGAATCGCTCGAAATAAATTTTGTCGATTCCAATTCGATTAAAATCATCATTCAATTTTTGGGGAATAAGAAATGAAAAAATATCTCGGCATAGATATAGGCGGGACATTCACAAAAACAGGAATTCTCGATGAAAATGGTGCTATTATTTCATTCGCCAAGGGAGATACTCCCAAAAGTGGCGGTATCGAGGCTGAAATCGCTTTAATCGGTGAAATACTGGAAATTTTAGATATTTCAACCGACGATATCGAATCGATAGGTGTCGGTGTTCCTGGACCTGTCGATAGAAGCGGGATGGTTCACAGTCCACCGAATCTTAAAGGTTGGGGCGAGGTCGATTTCGCAAAATTTTTATCTGAATTTCTCGAATTCCCCAAATATAAGATAGTCGTTGGGAACGATGCCAATCTTGCGGCACTTGCGGAATATCGGTTCGGCAATGGCGCTCGAGCAGACCCGATGGTGCTTATAACATTGGGAACAGGTGTCGGCGGCGCTGTCATTATAAATGGCGAGCCGATGATGGGAAAAGATGGTTTCGCTGCGGAACTCGGACATATACTAATCGAACCCGATGGTCCAAGATGCGGCTGCGGAAGACGGGGCTGCGCCGAGGCATTGATTTCGCACAAAGGCATTGTCCGAATTGCATGGGATATTCTCAAAAAAGACAAAGGTTCGGTTATGTGGGAAATGATTGGCTCTAATTTCGATGAACTTACGCCATTAACTGTTCAGCAAGCTGCCGACATAGGCGACCCTGCGGCGAATAAGGTGCTTAAAATCACTACTCGACATCTTGCCATTCTTTTAGCAGATTTAATCAATATTTTCAATCCCGAACGAATAGTTATCGGCGGCGGAATTTCCCGCTGGGGCGAAGCATTGCTCGGTCCTGCTCGAAAAGAAGCTAAACGGCAAGCATTGAAACATCTCGCAAAAAATGTGAAAATCGTCAGAGCGAAATTCTATCAGCGTGCGGGAGTTATCGGTGCAGCAACAGCAGCGATGAAAATATAATTTTCCCCTTAAATCTCAAAGTTCGATGTGGAAAATGGAATCAATTTTTCTGCAATAGTTCAGGAATTCCCGATGGAATTTTTGCAACCGATACGCCGCACTCATTGAATTTAGCGATTTTTTCAGCAGCGGTGCCTTCGGAACCAGAAATAATTGCACCGGCGTGTCCCATCCTTTTGCCTTTTGGAGCATTCTGCCCGGCGATAAACGCTACTACAGGTTTGGTCATTTTATCACGGATAAATTCTGCGGCTTCTTGTTCATCTGTGCCGCCGATTTCGCCGATTAGAACTACTGCCGATGTCTCGGAGTCGGACTCGAATGCTGTCAGTGTATCGATGAAATTAGTTCCGATAATCGGGTCGCCACCTATTCCGATGCAGGTAGATTGTCCGAATCCTGTTTCTGTGAGATTATAGACGATTTCGTAAGTCAATGTTCCAGAGCGCGATATGACACCAACATTGCCCTCTTTGAAAATCTGTGCTGGAAGTATTCCGACTTTGGATTTGCCCGGAGACATTATACCGGGGCTATTCGGACCTATCATTCTCGTGCCTTTTTTCTTCAAGAAATCGAAAATCCTGGATTCATCGAGTGCAGGAATGCCCTCGGTAATAGCTACAATCAAATCGATTTGGGCTTCGGCAGCTTCATATATAGCGTTCACTGAAAATTTAGGCGGAACGAAAATAATAGATGTATTCGCACCTGTTTCATTAACAGCTTCGAGCATAGTATCGAAAACAGGGATACCCTCGACCTCTTGCCCGCCCTTGCCGGGAGTAACACCTGCGACAATTTTAGTGCCATAATCGAGCATCGCCTTCGTATGGAATGCACCATCTCGCCCTGTTATCCCCTGAACGACAACCTTCGTATTCTCATCGACAAAAATAGCCATTTCGAACTCCTTTGTTGATTTATTTCAATAAAATATTTATAAACGATTTTTTGGCAAGAATTTAAAGATATTTAAAATCTCTTAACGGAAAAAACCTTTCCTTTTAGGGAAAAGAAAGAGTTTTCCCAATTATAAACTTTTCATCTTTCATCTTTCTTTATGATTTTCAAACCGAGTTCTTCGAGTTGAACCTTATCGACCACCGATGGCGCACCATCCATAAGAGATTGTGCCGCAGTGGTTTTCGGATATGCGATTACATCGCGAATCGAGTCAGAGTCGGTTAATATCATCACAAGTCTATCGAAACCGAATGCAATTCCGCCGTGCGGCGGAACACCGTATTTGAATGCTTCGAGCAGAAATCCGAATTTGTTCTCGGCATCCTTGGGACCGATACCGATTAGTTGAAATATTTTCCGCTGAAGTTCTGGATTATGGATACGAATCGAGCCGCCAGCGACCTCGTAGCCATCGAGAACAAGGTCGTAAGCATTTGCACGAACAGATAGCGGGGTGGTATCGAGCATCGGAATATCGTTCTCGAAAGGTGCAGTGAACGGATGATGAGCGGGAGTTATTCCCGCAGGTAAATCCTCATTCTTCTCGAATAGCGGGAAATTCACAATCCAGAGCGCGCTATGGGAAGACTTATCGACAAGACCGAGTTCATCTGCGAGCATCGTTCGCATCCTACCCAAAACTTTTGCCACAATTTCGGATGTATCCGCGCCGAAAAACAACATAGAGCCAGGAACAAGCTCATCGCCGAGTTTGTCCCGCAATGATTCTTTGAATGAATCGGTGAAAAATTTTGAAATTCCACTTTCGAAACCATTCTCGGTATATTTTGCAGTCGCGAGACCTTTCGCACCCCATTCCTGTGCAAGTTTCGTTAACTCATCGATTTTTCTGCGGGAGAATTCAGCTCCACCTAACATCGCAAGAACTCGAACTACTCCGCTGTTTGCAATAGTTTTCTCGAAAACACCGAAACCGCAATTTTTTGAAATATCCGATATATCGTAAATTTTCTGCGGGATTCGCAAATCTGGTTTGTCGGAACCATACACGAGCATCGCTTCATCGTAAGGCATTCGCAAAAGCGGAGTATTCAAAACATAGCCCTTTGTCTGCAGGAAAATGTGAGCGGTCAATCGTTCTGCGAGCGACATCACATCGTTTGGTTCGACAAACGACATCTCGAGGTCGATTTGAGTGAATTCGGGTTGGCGGTCTGCTCGAAGGTCCTCGTCGCGAAAGCATTTCACGAGATAGTAATATCTATCGAACCCCGCTACCATAAATGTCTGCTTGTAAATCTGGGGCGATTGTGGAAGTGCGAAAAATCTGCCTTTAAAATTTCTACTCGGCACGAGAAAATCTCTCGCACCTTCGGGTGTGTTTCGAACAAGATACGGCGGTTCGATTTCCCAAAATTTTTCACCGTTCAAAAATTCTCGTGTCGCCTGCATCGCTCTATGTCGAATATAAATGTTCCGTTGCATCGGTGGTCTGCGAAGGTCGAGGTAGCGGTATCGCAATCGGGTTTCCTCGGTAGCGGTGATTTCATTCTCGATTGGAAATGGCGGAACCTCGGAGTGTGAAAATATTTCCATTTTCTCGACAACAATTTCGATATCACCCGTTTTCATCTCGGGATTGCGAGCATCGGCAGGACGCATAACCACCGTGCCTGTTATCCCGATAACATCCTGATTGTGAAGTGTATTCGTTTGCTGGAACAATTCGTCGTTTTCGGGACGAAATGTGATTTGTGTTTTGCCATATCTATCTCGAAGCACGATAAACAAAACACCGCCAAAGTTTCTTATATGATGCACCCAGCCAGCGAGTTCGACCTGCTGCCCTGCATTGTTTTTCCCGAGTTCTCCACATGTATGAGTTCGTTTCATTTCTCTCCAATCGTTTGATTTCTGCTAATATGCGAACTAATTCGCAAATGTCAATTTCTTTGTTGACATCGAGGGTTTTATTCATAAATTAAATAATGAAAAACAAATAATTTGACGCATAAACGGGAAATATAATGGGAATGTTTAAGAAAAAAGTTAAGGTATCGAATTTTGCTAATCCCGAATTATTTTTCGAGCACGATTTCTGGGTAGATACAGGAGCATTATATTCACTTATTCCGCAGGATTGGCTCGAAAGAATCGATATTAAACCCGAAAGCACTAAAAATCTAATTCTTGCCGATGGCAGAACCGACCGAAAGCTTCTTGGATATTGCGCTTTTGCTATCGAGGGAATCGATGGAAAGGCGATTTGCCCCGTTATTTTCGGTTCAAAGGATTCACTTTTCTTACTCGGAGCGACGGCGCTCGAAAATTTCGGTGTCGAAGCCGACCCTATAAACAAAGAACTCAAACCGATTTTCGCCATTATCGGCGGATTTTTGGGCTCGGCAATAAAATAATGGGAAATAGTGTTACGATTTTATAGGTATTCAGAAAACCGTTTAGTCGAGTCGAGAAAATTGGCACGAAGAAAACGGGCTAAACCTGCACTTCTCGCAACATTTCAAGGAATTGTCGCAACCCGTCTGAACAAGCGAAGTTGCTCACTAAAAACACTTTAAAAATGTTGTTTTGTCTTGACATAAATATTTTAAAGAATATTTTGATGATTATGTTATGGTTCAAAAAGAAAAATAGAGGAATTCAAAACGATGCTCAACGGAAAATTCCCGATGGTTTATGGTTAAAATGCGACGAGTGCGGCGAGATTATCTATAAAAAGCAGCTCGACCGCTCATATTGGACCTGCCCTCACTGCGGATTTCATTTCAAGGTTACCAGCGATTACTATATCAGGATACTGCTCGATGAAGGCACATTCGAGGTTATGGATGAAAATATTTTACCGAAAGACCCACTGAAATTTAAGGACAGAAAAAAATATGTCGATAGAATCGAGGCGGCGAAGAAAAAATCTGGATTGAGCGAGGCGGTTCGTGTAGGTATCGGCAAAATCGACAATATCACGGTAAGTTTTGGAATTATGGATTTTCGGTTCATCGGTGGCAGTATGGGTTCGGTTGTCGGCGAAAGACTTGCACGAGCAATCGAACGCTCACTCGATATGAAAATCCCACTAATTATACTTTCAGCATCGGGCGGCGCGAGAATGCAGGAGGGAATTTTATCGCTTATGCAGATGGCAAAGACCAGTGCGCTTTTGGCAAAACTCGACGATGAAAAAATTCCATATATATCTGTCCTGACAAATCCGACTACTGCGGGTGTGATGGCAAGTTATGCATCGCTCGGCGATATCATTATGGTCGAGCCAAAAGCATTACTCGGTTTCGCCGGACCGAGAGTCATTCAGCAGACAATAGCGCAGGAACTTCCGCCGGGATTCCAAAGTTCAGAATTCTTTCAGAAACATGGGTTTGTAGATATAATTACGCAACGAAAGGAATTGAGGAAAAATATCGCTCTGATGCTGCGGTATCTATATCGTCCCGCCGACAATATCCCATCGATTATTTTCTCGGATTAACCCACCTTTAAGGTGTTTTTTGTGCGTTTCGTCTTTCTGAATCCCGATGAAGTCGGGACCTGACAACCAAGTTGTCATTCTTTTGCAATGCCTGATTAATTAAAATAACCATATCGAAATGCCTTGTGCAACAGGGAATTTCGCTCTGGTGAAAGTTCCCGATTAAATCGGGATTAAGAAAAAAATTGCACGATAAAAACTGGCTAAGACTGGACGACTATGAATCATTCGTTCAATCCTTCAGCATCTTGATTATATGTTGCTCCAAATACTCCTTAATTTCTCTATGTCTTGGAATCGGTTGGAATATTTTTGTTCTGGGATTTTGATACCAGTCATATTTTGTGCCATGCCGTATGAACACACATCTCATTTCGGAAAGTTTCGTTATTAAGTTTATTCTCTTCATGCAACTGCCAATTCAGCGATTTGTCGCACACATGGGATGTTTCCACTGTTCAGTTCTATGTAAAGGTCTTTCAAATTCTCTTCCAATTCTTCAATGGATTCACCCTGTGTAATATAGTCGGGATATTCTTCCAGATAGCCGAGCCACATATCGCCATCCTGTCAGTATATATATTTCTCCAGTTTCATTACTATTTCTTTTATTGGTTATTTCTCATGAAATGCTTCATCTGACAAAAATAGAATACATTTTGTTGGTGTCAAGGAAATTTCTCGAATCAATCTACAAGCCACAGCGAATCTTTAAGGCATTTTTTATTCCCAAGGAAACAGCCCTCGACTATGTATTTCCCGAGTGGTTGAAACTTTGCGGCATTATTCTTGCCGAGCCAAAAAGATTTCAGCGAAATCGAATCGCCCGATGCTATCACAAATGGCGTAATCATTTGAGCGAACATCATTCCATAATCGGAATTCCATATAGGATGTTCGTTTCGATAAACTGTGAATCTCGCTGGAAGAGGAGTCGGCAGCAGAAATTTCGCTGTATCCTCGCCGTGATTGACAATCGATAGAACGAACCAGAAAGTATCCGCCGGTGTCGCAGATTTTGGGGTTATCTTAAATGAAAATTCGACACTACTTTTTTCATTATTCTTATCGGCATTTTTATCGCTATCGGGCAACAGGAAAAATGTCGCTGCAATAGACAATAGCACAAGCCCTCCGAGCATATATAGGAAACTACGCATTTCGCCTCACCTGCATAATTATATGGTTGCTCTATTTCATTTATCATCCCGACTAATCGGTTATAATTTTTGAACCTTGAATTTCTCTCTCGTATATATCGACAAAATGTTGGTGCGTCTCGAATGCTATTTTCGGATGATTGTCGAGTGGAAAAAATGCCGCATCCTGTGCATCGTCCGATGGTGCGAGTTTCCCGCCGATGATTTCCATCTCATATCCAAAAATTAGAACCATTTTATATTGCGGCGATGGTTGACTATTAATCCCAAGGAGGTTTTTTATTCTTCCGTGAAATCCAGTTTCCTCCAGCATCTCGCGAATTGCACATTCCTCAGCAGTTTCATCGATTTCCATAAATCCACCCGAAAGCGAATATTCGCCCTTGCACGGCTCTACTGCCCGTTTTACGAGTAAAATCCTGTGCGGGTCATCCGGCGATGGTATGACGAGAGCGGATGCGGGAATCGGATTCTCGTATATTATCGCACGACATTGCCGACATTTCAATCTCTGCTTGCCCTCGTGGTCAATGAATCGTTCGAGATGACCGCCGCAATACGGGCAAAATATTTTCTCTAAATATTTCACGATACCGCCAGCATCCGCTCGATTGCGACTTTCGCTTTATTCGCAACATTTTCGGGGACATTTACCTCATACATATTTTGCTCCAATGCACGAGCGACTTTCGCAAGCGTTATCAATTTCATATTCGAGCATATCGCACGAACCTTCATAGGATATACAGGTGTTTGTGGAAATTCATCATGCAGACGCTCGACCATTCCAATTTCCGTGCCGATAACCACAGGTTCACTTAAATGCTCCTCAACATAGCGGAACATTCCATTAGTGGAAAAAATCAGGTCGGCGGCATCCTGAACATCGGGCGGACATTCGGGATGAACAATTATCGTCGCCCCTGGATGTTTCATCTTCGATGCGCGAACATCGTCGAGAGTAAACCTATCGTGGACATAGCATTCACCATCCCAGCAAATTATATTGTCCCGCCCTGTTCGAACTTTGGCATAATGGCACAGATTTTTATCGGGTGTGAAAATAATCCCTCTATCTTGTGGAAACGATTCGACAATATCGACAGAATTCGCACTCGTGCATATAATATCGGAAACCGCTTTGACCTCTGCGGATGAGTTCACATAAGTAACCACAGCGTAATCGGAATATTTTTGTTTAAGTGCGATAATATCCTCGGCGGTGGCGCAGGCAGCGAGTGGACATCCTGCTTGAATATCTGGAATTAGAACAGTTTTTTGCGGATTCAATATCTTTGCGACCTCTGCCATAAACATAACTCCGCAAAATATAATCACGGGAGCATCGATTTCGACCGCCTGCTTGGCGAGTGCAAGCGAATCGCCCTTGAAATCTGCAATCCGTTGAATTTCTATTCGCTGATAGTTGTGAGCGAGAATAACGGCATTCTGTCGTTTGCGCGCTACCGAAATTCTTTCGAGAAGTTCATTCTCGCCGAGTTTTGCATAATCCCAAAGTTCCATTTTTACCTCCTATACTATGTCGAATAATGCCTTCTGCAAAATTTATAACTCATTGTGTTTCATAACTTTATGATAATAATTTTCTTTACTTTTCCTCATGGCTTGCTACGGTGTCGGTCGAGATGGTTATTCTCGTCGAGTTATGCTTAGCATTTATCGTGAAAAATCTCGAATAAATCAAAAGGCACCGTTTCACTAAACACATTTATAATCGATTCCAAACCGGTAATGGCTGCAACGCGGGAGAACAATTTCAAAAATCCGAACCAAACAAAAAGCCGCATGAACGAAACTCTCAAAAATTATTTTTAAAGAACTGTTCCATAATTTATGGAAAATCTATCCCAAATTCACAATTAATCCCCATACAAAACGCATTTGTAACGCAATCATCACCGAAAAATACAATCCTCAATATACTTTCTGTCAACAATTTCTATCAATTATCTTTTCAATTCCATATTTTGCAGAACTCTTTATAATGATAGATAAATCGAAAAGAACAAATTATCAAGTTAAAATTGATTGTATCGACAAATTTCAAAAAAATCATAATAATAGATTCAATAAAATTATTTGAAAAATATACAATTTACAAGGGAATGCAGTTTATATACATTATATGTGAACCCTTCGGTTCTTTTTATTGGCGACTTTGAGCCATTCGGCTCTTTTTAATGGTGACTTTTTTCTCAATCCCGATAAAATCGGGGTCTTGCTGATAGAATCAGCAATTCATCGTCGCCGAACCATCCGCCTCTTCTTAGGGGCGTATTCGATACGCCCCTACATCGTGTTTTTTAATTGGCGAAATGTTATTTTGATTGAGCAGGCGTTGCAGGGAATGTCCCGACTTGTCGGGACAGGAAAGCAACGCACAAAAAACACCCGAATGGGTGTTAGTCGGTTGTTTCGGTGATTACCTGTTCTATAGATGTGATACCTTCGAACATTCTATCGATAGCTTCCTGCCGCAATGTTTTCATACCTTGCTGGCTTGCAAGTTCTTCTATTTCGAGAGCCGATGCACCCTCGATAATAAGTTTTTGGAGTTCCTTTGTAATAGGCATAGCCTCGAATAACGCTATTCTACCTTTATACCCGGTGCCACTGCAAGTAGGACATCCTCTGCCGTGATAGAATTTCAATCCTTTCTCTTTAACTTCTTCCAAATCGATACCGAGTATTTCGAGTTGTTCGGGCTCTGGGGTATATTCTTCTTTACAATCCTTGCAGACCCGCCGCAACAATCTTTGAGCCACAATAAGTCTCACGGCGCTCGCAGCGAGAAATGGTGGAAGTCCCATATCTATCAATCTCGTGATTGTCGATGGTGCATCGTTTGTGTGAAGAGTGGAGAATACAAGATGCCCTGTCAATGCCGCTTTCACTGCGATATCTGCGGTTTCAGCGTCTCTAATCTCTCCGACGAGAATAATATTCGGGTCTTGACGAAGAAACGACCTCAACGCAGCGGAAAAAGTCAATCCGATTTCGGAGTGCATTTGAACCTGATTTATACCATCCAAATTGAACTCGACAGGGTCTTCTGCGGTCATAATATTCACATCGGGAGTATTTAACGATTGCATTGCAGAATACAATGTAGTGGTTTTTCCCGAACCAGTAGGTCCTGTTACCAATATCATCCCGAATGGCATATGGATTGCTTTATCGAATGATTTTTGAGCATGCGGTGGGAATCCAAGTTTAGACATATCGAGCATAAGACTTTCCGGGTCGAGCAATCGCATCACTATTTTCTCACCGAAAATGCAGGGCAAAATCGAGACTCGCAAATCGATAGACCTTCCAAAAGCATGAATTTTAATTCTACCATCTTGAGGCATACGGCGTTCGGATATATTCAATTTTGCTAAAATTTTAATACGCGATACCACCGCAAACCGAAGTCCATAAGGAAGATGTGAGACCTCCCGCAAAACACCATCGACACGATAGCGGACTCGAAATCGCTTTTCATATATTTCCATATGAATATCTGATGCCTTGATTTTAATCGCGTTGAGAATGATAGAATTAACGAGTTTAACAATTGGCTTATCTTGAACTGCTTTTTGAAGTTCGCTTTCTGATACATCCTCTTCTTCTTCTTCAATCACCTCGAGGTCCTCTGAAAATTCATCGACGATTTCCGATAAAGACTCGGTCGTTCCATAATATTTATCTAATGCGTCTCCAATCGCTTCCTTAGATGACATTACGGGCTGAATTTCATATCCTGTAACGAATTTTAATGTATCCATCACAAAAACATTGCCGGGGTCGTTCGTTGCAACGAAAAGAACTTTCCCGACTCGAATTGTCGCAATTACGCTAAATTTTTGAGCAATATCTATCGGAATTAGGTTCACAATATCGGGGTCGAGTTCGAGGTCGTTCAATTTAACTGTTCCGATATTAAGCTGTTTGGCGAGAAATTCGTTTATTACATTGTCATCCTTAATATAACCCAGTCTCAGTAATGCTTCACCAAGTTTTTCACCGTGACTTTTTTGTTCTTTAAGAGCTTCTTCGAGCTGTTCATTCGTTATCTTACCGGCTTTCAAAAGCATTTCGCCAAGTTTTAATCCCATATTATACCTCCTTAATTTAATAATATCAAAAAAATATAATATTTCAAGTAAAATTATTATCTTTTTTGAATCGATGAAAATATAAAACTGCATTTATTAATTATCGTCCAAAATAAGATGAATCAAATTATCACTTTTAACAAGCAATTATTATAATCGATTTTTTAATAAAAAACTGTAATAACAAATTGTGTTATGAAAACATAAATCGTGATAATTTATTAACTGTAAAAATTTACGAATCGAGATTGTAGAAAAGAAATAATTAACATGATAAATCCCAACCGTTCCATATTAGTCGGGACAAAATCAGCAATAGTAAATTTAAGTCGGATAAAAACATGGTGAGAATTCTCTAAATTATCCCATCAATCCGCGGATAATTCCCCAAATAGTAGCTCCCCAGACAAAAATCCCTGCGAGCCATGCAAAAGTTACGATTAAATCGCAGAATAAATCGCTAAGTGTTGTGTTCGTATTTGTTCGCATTTTTTCACCTCATGAACTTATATACACAATTTTTTTCTTTTCAATTCATTTTCACTGTGTATATTGCAATCAGCGTGCCAAAAATTTAGGAGGTAATTATGATAGATGGTCTAATCGTAAAAAAACTTCGCGTAATCCCCGATGAACGCGGAAGACTTGTGGAAATTTTGCGTAATGACGACGAGCAATTCGAGAAATTCGGGCAGGTTTATACCACAACCACATATCCGGGAATAGTTAAAGCCTGGCATTATCACAAACTTCAATCGGATAATTTTGCCTGCGTGCGTGGGATGATACGAGTCGCTCTTTTCGATGCCCGCAAAAATTCAAAAACTTATGGGGAAATAAATGAATTCTTCATCGGCGAGCACAATCCAATGTCGATTCATATCCCACCGGGAATTTATCACGGCTGGAAAGGTATCGGCACGAAAGAAGCCATTATCGTCAATATCCCGACATTGCCATACAATTATGAAAGCCCCGACGAATTTAGAATCGACCCTTATGAAAACAATATCCCTTACGATTGGAAATTGCGAGAAGGATAAAAATATAGTGTCGAGTATTTAGTGATTTGTGTTGAGTTTCCCACTATACCGCACAATATTTGAGCAAGTGCTTTTGTAAAAAATATCTCTAGATATTGATTTTCTAATAAATTTTTATCGAACGAGGGCGGGAGACCTCTCCTACAACACACATAAACCAATTCTCTCACAGGTTGTATATCTTCATTTTGAGAGCGGTTCGTGAACTGCCTCTATTTTATATATACAATCCTTTTTGTAATTGTTTGCCCCTGCAAAGATACTTGCACAAAATATATTCCAGATGTGCTCGTTTTGTCTGGTGTCCAGAACCATTCGGTTCTTTTCTGAGTGCGATTTTCCTCCCCGATAAAATCGGGAATTCCATGTCGCACCTGCGGAATTGCAACAACATTCCCACTTAGGTCGTATATAGCAACCTGTATAGGCAATTCATAAATTGCCACTACACCATCTATCGCAATTTCCACAGACGAATTGAAGGGATTAGGGTGAACCGATAATTCAAAAATATTCGGTTTCTGCGAAAATTCATCTATCCCCGATGGCTGAACGATAAACGACCAGCATGTATCGACGACATTAGGTTCACAAGCGAAAACTCTATCCTGCGAAGTTATACATACATCGACAGTTTCGATTTCAGCGAACACGAGACTCAATCCAACAAAGACATCTTTCCATTCGCTATCGGCTGGATATATGAATAAATCGCCGGCATCGTATTCATCGTAAAAATCGCCATACCGCACTGAAAGTTGTAGATTATCTATATCGATACCCGCCCCGCTATCGACAGTCTCAAAATATATCGCGACAGTATCATCGTATATGGTCGAATCAGCTATGGGAAAAAGAACCACGATGGATGGCGGAATGTCATCCCAGATAATTGTCGTTCTCAATGTCTCGGCGGAGCGACATCCGCAACCATCGGCAATCGGCGGAATGAATACGAAAACAGTTTCGAGACTGTCCACAGTGAAAAGTGTTCCGGGGACATCGACAAAAAATGTATCATCCAGAGGATTCACAGGCGAATGCCAGTTTACGAATCCATCACTCCAATAACCATTGATATTAGGTAGAACACTCGATTGGTCGATTCCCTCGTCATCGGAATATTCGACATCTATCGTAAAAGTTGTGCAATTGACAAAAAACGATGGAGCTGTAAGCAAAGTCATAGTAGGTGGAATTCCAGAAAACATTGGGATAGTTATGTTTATAGATGAACCGACTGGTTCATCTAAGTCGGGTGAATTAATGTAACATCTCAAATTTCCTGTAAGTCCTGTTAAGTGAAGAGACTCTGGAATATGAACTACCCAATCTATCGCTGCAGTGTTATCAGAAGGGAGACTATCCAATAAAATACAGGTATCATTCAGTATATGCCCGCCAAAAAGTAGAGTATCCCAGAAAACAGTATCGACAGAAAGTGGATATGGCGGACTGATGCAAATGGTATCGTTATAATCAGCATATCCAAGTATATCGTGCCGGATGACAGTAGTATAAACATCGATTAAAGTATCGATTGTGCAATCGTGGCAGGAAATTTCGGGTGGTATAGGCCAAATATATAATTCAAACCAAATCGAGAACCCCGAACCGAAACCATAATAAGTAACCCAATCGAAATGACTGTCTACTGGAACACTTCTCGGATTCCACTGAATAAGAAATGCCACATCGCCTGTCGGATTGCTTGGGAAAATACTATCCCAATATTCAGAATCAGGATGACATCCGAGGTCTGCCATAACCCACATATATCGCCATATAGCACTATTTTGACCGATAGCAAAATAATCGGGTGGTGTAGCATCGCCGCCGCGAAGGATACCTGCTGCAATCGTTGTGGCTAATGAAAAATCTATATTGTCTGCTCCCTGCCAACACCTCGGCACGGGCGAGCTGAAAAACTGCGAAAGAGTCGAGTAAGTTCCAGCTATCGCTATGTATGGTCTATCCGATGTGCCGATTAAAGCATCGACAAGTAGTTTGATACCGATATTATGCGGAGAAATATCGTTGTTAAATGCTCGGAAATTTATTCTCGCCAGCCCGCAAGTATCGGGACCGAATATCATAGAAATAGGTTTAAGTATCTGATAAAAATCTATGATTCCGCCAACACCAACAGGTATTTGCCAATGAGAAACAATCGCCATCTGCAAGGATGAATCGTAAGTCGTATCGCTCCCAACAAAATAGTCGTCGATTTGAAAAAGCGAAACGGGTGGTTCACCACATAATGTTCGCTGAGGAACTGTATAGTTGGCAAAAGAATAGTAAGTGCCATCGATGTATAAAACGAAATGTTCACCGGCTATACTGTCGGGCCAATGAAAATTTCTCATAAGTTGTGTAAATTCTGGTCCTGTTCCACCGATAGCAAATTGACCTCTTGTTAAACCAAAAATTCCTACCGATGAATCCACAACCTCGATTCTCACGGGATAGTCTATGGTAGTTTCGCCTTCTGTCCACCAGTCTGCATGCCCAACCGGGCGGTCACCGCTGTGATGACTTGTATAACCGCCATCGGCGAATGCGCAAATAGAAAACCCGACGAGAAAAAAAACCGATAAAACTTTTTTACTCGACACAATACTCCCCCCTTTTTAATTTATTATTGCTAATTTCGATTTATATACTATAATATACGGATTTTTTAAGAAAAATCAAGTTAAAACTCGATAAGGAGCGAATTATGAAAATCAAATTCTGTGGAGCGGCAAGAAATGTTACAGGGTCGAAACACTTAATCACCACCGACGCTGGAAGTAAAATTCTTTTAGACTGCGGATTATTTCAGGGCAGGCGAGCCGAATCGCGAGAGAAAAACAAAAATTTCCAGTTCGTGCCATCGAAACTCGATGCGGTGATTATTGGACATGCTCATATCGACCACAGTGGAAATTTGCCAAATCTTTCAAAAAGTGGATACACTAAACTTGTTCACGCTACCGCTCCAACAGATGCACTCGTTCATTATATGCTGCCCGATTCTGCATACATTCAGGAACGCGATGCCGAATTTTTTAATAAAAAGCAAAAAAAACGAGGACTTCCACCTGTCGAACCGCTTTATTGCACTGCCGATGCTCTCGATATAATCAGACAAATTCGTCCTCACCAATTGAACAAATGGTTCAGAGTCGCCGACGATGTAGAAATCAAGTTTGTCGAAGCGGGACATATACTCGGTGCAGCATTGACACTTATTCGCATAAGACAGGGAAGTAAAAAAATTAAAATCGCATATATCGTGGATTTGGGTAGGAAAAATCTTCCACTGCTGCGCGACCCACATCAGATACGAGGTGTTGATTATGCGATTATCGAAAGCACTTATGGAAACCGCGAACACGAAGATATATATAAGGCAAAATACCAGCTTGCCGATGTTATAAACCGCACTTATGAACGCGGCGGGAAAATTATAATACCATCATTTGCGGTGGAAAGAACACAGGAAATTATTTATTTTATCCACGAACTTATTCGAGATGGTGCTATACCGAAAATGAAAATGTTCATTGATTCACCATTGGCAGTGAATATCACGAGTGTATTTCAGCAATTTATGAGCTGGTTCGACGATGAGACACAGCAATATTATAATCGCGGCGACGACCCATTCGGTTCGGCGGAAATCGAGTATGTGCGAAGTGTCGATAGGTCGAAAGAACTTAATCGTATAAATCGTTCTGCGATAATAATTTCAGCATCGGGAATGGCAGAAGCTGGCAGGATTTTGCATCATTTAATCAACAATATCGAGGATTCCAAAAACACGATAATGATTGTTGGATTTATGGCACAGAATACACTCGGCAGGAAACTCGCCGACCAATGGAAAGAAGTTCCGATTTTGGGCGATAAATACAAGGTTCGAGCCGAAGTTATCGTTTCTCATTCATTTTCCGCTCATGCAGACAGGAACGAGCTTCTCGATTATGCAAAAAAACTCGGTAAAGTGAAAAAAATATTTGTGGTTCACGGCGAGGAAACACAAGCACTGGAACTTGGAATGCATCTTCAGGGATTGAAAAATATCGGCGAGGTTTTTGTTCCGCATGAGGATGATGAGGTTGAATTGAACTAATTATTCTGCTGGAATATGACAATGTTTATAAATATATTTAATTAAATCGTCCCATTTAATTTTTTTACTTCATCCAAAAACAAATTCACATCGTCGAATGTGGATATATGAGATATTTTTTTTCTGAATGATGAGGCATTGGGAATATTTTTCACAAGTTTTACTAAAAATTTTCTGCTCCATTTAATAGCGATAGTTTCATTGTAAAATTTAGTTTCCTCGGCGATAAAATTTCTCATCGTTTCGATTCTGTGTAATGTATCGAATTGCGGAATCGGTTCATTATCGAATAGTGCGCGAATTTTAGTGAAAATCTCGAAATTTGCAATAGCTCCTCTTGCAATAGAAACACCTGCCACATCTGTCATTTTCACCATTTTTTCGACATCGTTCACCGAAAACAAATCACCGCTTCCTATAACCGGTATATTCAATTCATTAACTGCTTCGACGATAAGCGACCAATCGGATATTCCTGAATACATCTGTCGTGCAGACCTTGGATGAATTGTGACAAAACTGACACCGAGTTTCTCGGTTTTTCTTAGAAGTTCGAGAGTCCTTTCCCATTCATCACAGGATTCGAATCCACATCGAACTTTAACCGAAACTGGCAGACCCGATTCCATAGCGGCAGAGAGTATTTCCAATGCCAATTCGTGATTTTGTAATAATGCAGAGCCAGCTCCTCTTTTGATTACTTTTTTCACAGGGCAACCGAAATTCAAATCGAGCACCGCAAAACCATTATTTTTAATCATTCGTGCAGCTTGGCACATAATTTCCGGATTTGCTGTGAAAAATTGTATCCCGATAGGTTGTTCATCGGGAGAAAATCCGATTAGTTCGAGAGTCCGTTTAGTCGAATGGACAAGACCATCGGCGGAAATCATCTCGGTGAAAACGAGGTCCGCTTCAAATCTGCGCGCAAACCGACGATGAATACTATTTGTATATCCAGCCATCGGAGCGGAAAAAACAACTTTTCTGCCGTATGTTTTCAATTGAAATCTCATTTTAGTAATGGTTAAATAAAAATTTTATAAAAAACATTGACTTTTAATTTTTAATCGATATAATTTACTGATGAAATTGATTTTGCAAAAAATAATTTTGTTTTTTTTCTTGCTATCGCCGATAGTGTCATTTGCCGATTTTATCACTTATCGGGTTAATTTTAAAACAGATGAACTAAAATATTCCAAAATCGATAATTATGATATTGTTTATTTGAAAAACAGCACAATTTTTTCTAAAATCGGTGCTCCATCATTACCTAAAATAGCGATAAAACTTCTGATTCCGCCCGGTGCGACTGCAACAAATGTAGAAATTGTATCGTTTGAAAAAATAGAACTTCCTGGTAAATACAACATTTATCCTGCACAACCGCCGCAGAAAATCAGTCAGCAAGTTCAATGCGATTTTGTTCCACAAGATAAAGAAATTTATAGTTCTAATAAACCATATCCCAACAATCTGTCTGGTTCTCTCCACAACGGCACAAAATGCGGATATCGGATAGTCGATTTCTTCGTCTATCCGCTTCGATATATTCCTGCCGAGAAAAAACTTGTTTTTTATACAAAACTCGTTCTTAAAATTCACTACGATGAGGATACTTATCCAGTGAGGGGTGTAACAGGCAACCAACGGGATTTCTGGGGTCGTGAAGTCGAGAGTTTGGTCGATAATCCGGATTTAATTCTAAAATGGGCGCCGCCCACGCGCGGAGGTGAAATCGGTTTATTTTCTCTGCCAGCAGGTAACTATGAATATGTCATAATTGCTCCAAACAATTCAGCATGGATAGATTCACTCGATACATTAGCATACTGGAAAACTAAAAAAGGTGTGCCAGCAAAAGTAGTCAATCTCCAGACCGACATCTATGACAATAGTGATTATACAGGAACTAATCAATGGCAGATAAAACAATTTATAACCGATGCTGTAAATACATGGGGAACAATATGGGTGCTTATCGCCGCTGACCACGGAACAGATGCGACAAATTCGATTCCTCGAGCCGCTGTTTGGGCGGATAACACACTCGGCAATAATATTAATGATTTGAATTGCGAACGATATTATGAAGACCTCGATAACGACTGGGATTTCACTGGCGATGGTATATATGGACATCACGATGACGGACCCGGTGGGGGTGAATTAGATTGGCTCTCCGATGTGTATGTCGGCAGAATGATGGCTGATAACGCTACGCATGCAGGGAAACATGTTAGACGCATATTATGGTTCGAGAAAACTCCAGATATTGCTTTTGCCACAAGGGCGATATTTGCATCCAACCAACTTGCGGATGGCGCCGGTTGCGGCAGCTATGGCTTTGGATATAGTCGAACAGACGATTGGAAGTCGAATATGCCTGCTGCATGGACTTATCCGGGAAATGCAATTCATCCGGGCTATCATGTGCAGCAAGGAATCAATAATTGGCCCGGCGATGCGGCATTTATGGGAAACTCATATTATGGTGCTGGTTATCAATTTTTTGCCACCGCCGGACACGGAGCTGTTACCGGTTTCAACGGAGACAACTGCGGTTATGGGCAGTTTGTTACAAGCACCGAAGTCGATGCTAATTATAACCCCGGTATGAAATGTGGAATATCCGCATCGATGGCGTGTCAATCCGGGCAGTTCGAGCAATCGGATTGTGTGGCTGAACATCTATACAACATGGGAAATGTCGGTGGTGGCTGGAACTCACACTATGGCGTGGGATACCTGAGCTCCGACGACCCCACCTATATGCATCAATTATCCGATGGTATCGTATGGCAATTCTTTGTTCAGATATTCAGCGCAACCAATAAATATCATCTCGGTGAGGCTATCGCCGAGGATAAAGACCATTGGGTAACACAAATATCGGATGACTGCTGGAATTGGTGTCTAAAAGAATGGAACACATTCGGCGACCCCGAACTACCGATGTGGACAGCAGGCGCCGGTCCCGATCATATGCTCGTTACTCACGCCGCTACCGTTCCTATGGGCGCAAGCGTGTTCTCGGTGAATGTCAAAGATGACGATGGAATTACTAATCTCCAAAATGCTCTCGTAACATGCTGGTGCAAATACGATAATACTATGTATGTGCGTCAATATACTAATGCTTCGGGAAATGCAAATTTGAATGTTTCTCCTGCTATGGCTGTCGATACTATGTGGGTAACAGTTACTAAGCAGAATTATATACCTTATGAGGGATATGCGGTTATAGCCGCGGGTGCCCCCGATGCTCCAACACTTATCCAGCCATTCGATAATGCACGAATCGGCGATGGTGCATCATCGACGACGCCGACACTTTCGTGGAATGTTCCATCGGATGGAGAGGGCGACCCGCTAAATTTCAAAGTTCAGTGGGCTAACGATGCCGATTTTACATTATCTGTCGTTACTATCGAAAGTATAAGCGATGCTACCGGCTTTTCCTGTTCACCTCCTGTGCCTCAAGGAGTGGGAACTTGCTCATATATTGTGAATAGTCAGAGTGAAGGCGCACTTACTAATGGAAACACTTATTGGTGGCGTGTTGCGGCTCACGATGGCTCGAACTACGGTGCATGGTCGGAGAAGCGAAGTTTCACTGTGAACACAGCTCAGAGCAAATCCGATTGGTTTCAGACTATGGATGCTCAATTCGAAACCGATTCACTTACCGACATCAATACAAGCGCTAATATGATGGTGCTTTTGACTATTCCCGCCTCTGTCGAGACATTGAAACGAGATGATGGTTCTTACGAGGCTTACGATGGCACAGGATATGCAGACAACGATTTCACCGTTCGGGTTCCCGCACCAGCACAACCCTGCACACTTATGGCTGCGATGGTATGGGTTAAAAATCCGAGCGCGGACAATTGCACTCTTTGGGTTATGGCGGATTCACTCAAATCTGCAAATGTTCATATTCCCAAAAAGCCTGCATCGGCTTGGGTGGAAACATTATTCACACCCGTAGATGACAATTGGACGAGCATAAATTTCACTAATACTCAAAAATACTATATCGGCACTCCACAGGAATTTCATGTTGTAATTTTCACCGAAAGCGCGAATACTAGAATTACTCTCGACCAGACTTCCGACTTCGATGATGCAAACGGCGATTATTATTCAAAAAACAACGACCCTCATTCACCATGGGAATGGACATATACATACGCGAACAGTGTCTTTCAATTGCGAGCAATAGTTAAATATCTTGCGACATCGTCGGATTCGGGAAAAGTATTTTCCACACCGATTGTATATTCCGATAATCCGGATTCGCCTACGAGTTGGGGCAAAGTCAAATGGACGGAAAACGATGGCGACAGCATCAGAATTGCCGTTCAATATCGCAGCGGCGGTTCTTGGACAAACTTTGCCGATACTGGAACCGTGCTCTCGGGAACTAATGGCGAACTCGATATATCGCCGCTTGGAACAACCGATACTATAAGAGTTATCGGGCTACTTTATCGCAAGGGAGGTTCATCACCTACCATCTACGATTGGGCGGTCAGTTGGAATTTCGGAGTGCCGAATAACCCACCTGTGGTATCTAATATATCTATCGGCGGTTCTGGATGGCGAACAGGCGACATTGTTATAACTTACGACCTTTCCGATGTTGAAAGCGACCCCTGCGATATCGATTGCGAATGGTGGAACGGCAGTATCTGGCAAAATGCGACCGTAACAGGACCGACATCGGGAATAACTCCCGGCAATGGCAAAACGATAACCTGGAATTCCGCAACGGACTACACAGATGAAAGTTCTGGAACGATAAAATTCCGTATTCGCGCTCAGGGAACGGACTGGGGCGATTACGATGAAAGCGCAGTATTCGACCTTGATAACAAAGCGCCTGTCATTTCAGCGACAGGCACGAGTGCATCGTGGGATTGCCTTTCTACATCGGACATCGTGCTTCACGGCACCGATGGCGGTTCGGGATTTGCCGCAGGATGCCCGCGATATAGCTGGACCTCAGCGCCGACTAATTGTTCACAAGGTTCGGGACCTTATGCCGATGGCAGTAATCCATCATCGATACCGAGCGGGAATAAAACTCTATATGTCTATGGTATCGATGATGTCGGACACGAGACATCGAACAGTTATACCAATAGGCAAGATTGCATTTCACCGCCCGATATTACCGATTTGAATTCGACCAGCCACCCGGTTTTAAGCCACTGGTATAGTGCGAACAATGTGGTTCTCGTATGGACGGATGTTAACGATGCACTCAGCGGAACAGCGGGATATCGGCTCGTAGCGGATAACTCGGCAACGACAGACCCGACCACTGGCGACGATGCTGTCGCGCAAGGTGTCGAGACATATACATATAATGGTCTTGCAGATGGCAACAATTGGTATTTCCATATTAAAGCGATAGATAATGCCGACAATCTCGGTGCCAATTCCGACCACTATGGACCTGTTTGGATAGACAATACTCCGCCGACAAATATCGGTTGCAGTTCGCCTGCTGATGGCTCTATGGTCGGCGCGAACCCGACGCTAACGGCTTTGATTGCCAGCGATGCTCTCGC
>JAGGZE010000084.1 GCA_021162205.1 bacterium | reverse complement strand
GAATATCGAGCGACGAAGCGCGTCGAGCAATTCGAACGCCAGCTATACGGGTTTTGTTCGAGCATTTTTTCGGAAATAACGAATAATCAATATAATTTACTTTCGTGGACAACCACAACCGATAGATTTGAAAAACTTCTTCATTTACCGATTGAAAATTTTGCCGTTTATAAATGGTCCGATAATAAATGGGATATTTTTTTCTCGGCCGGTGAAGAATCTTTCCATACAATTTATTTGTCTAAAGAATTTAACCCGTTATCATTCACCGATAAATTTTACCGACTCGGTGAATTATGGATATATAATAAGAACACTAAAAATATAGAGAATTTGCATAATTCGGTTATTGTTTGCGGGTATAAAAAGGATAAAGAAAATTTTCTTTTCACTGCAAAAATATCCCCGGTTTTAGTTTCCTTAATAGTATCGAAAGATAGTTCGGTTAGAAATCGAGCTATTGTTTTAAGTCTACTGCTCGCGTTTCTTATAGCGATAATTATAACATTTGTTTTCCATAATAATCTCGTTTTTCAGATTAACAAGATTTCAAAATACGCACAGGATGAAAGGAATGAACCAGATAGTATATGGAATACTATGGAACCTGTTTTAGACCAGATAACTTCGCTGCATAAAAACCAGCAGGAAATGAGATTTGAATTCGAGCGTGAAGCTGCGGTTATTACTGCAAAAAGTGAGGCTCGCTATAGGAGTCTTTCGCTTTTGCGGGATATTACATCGATAGGTAATTCTGCCACCGATATTGCGATTATGATGAAACAATTTCTCGAAAAACTCAACCGATTTTTCCATACTTATGCAGCAACATCGTTTATTATTCGAGATGATGGTAAAGTCGATTTATATGTTACCGATAATGTGCCAGATGAATTTATAGGTGAATTGAACGATAAAATCCGAGAAAATGTCGATGAGATTTTTAGACGACGGGTTAATAAAACAGGTTTTGTTTTCCTTGAAGAAGCGAAATTTGTTACTCAAGGAACAATTTTTGAGAAAATCGCTCGTAAAATAGGTGTTATCGGATATGTCAGAATTCCTCTTGTCCATAGAAACGAATATCTCGGTGCGATTCATCTATATTCGCTCAGAGTTTTTCCAAACGATGATACATTTGAAAAATTACTTATCGCACTCGGTGAGGAAATATCGGTAGCACTCGAAAATAGAAAACTTTATTCCAATTTAGAGCATAGACTTAAGGAAAGTCTCGCATTATATGAAATATCGAAGGCATTGATATCTTCGGTCGATTACGATTTATTACTCGAACAGATATTGTGGATTGTTCAGGAAAGTTTCGGTTTTGCAGCGAGTTCGATTCTACTTTTAGACGATGAGAAAAATGAACTCTATGTTAAGGCTGCCTGGGGGTTTCAATCCGATGTCTATCAGCATAAAATTCTGCTCGGTAAAGGTATAACAGGTTGGGTAGCGAGCAGTGGACAACCGCTTATTGTGCCCGATGTTAAGAAGGATTCGAGATTTATCTCGACCGACCTCGATGTTCGTTCGGAAATGGCTGTGCCGCTTATTGTCGGCGGACAAATCGTAGGCGTGCTCGATGTCGAAAGCAAGGATGTCAATAGGTTCTCCGAGCAAGATTTATGGTTTCTATCATCGCTTGCCGCACAGGCATCGCTGGCGATAGATAGAGCTAAATTATATCAGCAGCTCAAGGAGCAGGCAGTAAGAGACCCGCTTACAGCACTTTATAATAGAAGATTTTGTGAATCTTATGTTCAAAATCAAGCCCGTGAACTTCTTCTCAAAGGAATTCCCATATCGATTATTATGGTCGATATAAATGGACTCAAACGAGTCAATGACACTTATGGACATTCATCGGGAGATACGCTTTTGGTGGAAGTCGCCGAATTTCTGAAGCGCAATTTCGCTAAATATCCAATCGCTCGTTATGGGGGCGATGAATTTATAATTTTCCTGCCTGAAATCTCCAAAAAACAACTCGGTGAAATCGAAAGTGGTTTTAGACGATTAAAGGTTCAGTGGCAAATAAAAATGACCGAGAAACATCCATTCCCGCTGGATTTCGCAATCGGTGCGGCGACAGCGAATCGTCCCGACGAATTCGAGTTAATTATCGACTATGCCGACAATTTAATGTATAAAGATAAGCACGGTTTATGATAAAATACTCTTATTTGTGAATTAAAAACTTCGTATAAGCATAAACAGACAAAATATTCGTATTTTCAACTTGACTATTTATTCTACGAAATTAAATTCATAAGAAAAGTGGGGATTATAAATGGGTATATTATCTCGTAAGTTTTTCTTCATTGTTTTTCTTTTTGTTGCTGGCGGTTTGGTTTTTGCACAAGATACTTGCTCCGTTTCCATCGACTCCGTCTGGTTCTCCGAGGAGACCGACTGCAACGACAGCAACATCGTTGAGATTTGCTATATTCTATCATCCGATTGCCCCGATAGCGAATTCACTGTTTCGGTTAGTATGAACGCGGATTCGGGCTTAACTTGGGTTAGCGCTGGTGAAGGCTGGTTTTCCACGCTGACGGATACAGCGGGAGACCTCGGCGCCGCAGTGGACACAGGATTACATTGTTTCAATTGGATTATGAACGAGGACACAACAGCGGAAGGGAGAGAGTGGGAGGTGGAAGTGGGAGTTGGCTGGGCTGTTGCATTGATAGATAGTTTTAGCACACTCGACACAACAATATATCAAATAAATGGAAATGATGGATATCTTGATTCCGATAGTGGATATTTTGTATTAACACAAAATGCTCACTATAGAAATGGTCGTCTAATTTTCAACGAACTTTTTTTATTAGATACTATGACTATCGAATTTGACTTCAAGATGCTGGCGGGTAGTTGCACAGATACTACAGGGTTAGATTCTACAGGCGGCGATGGAATTTGTTTAATTTTTTCTCATACTATTAACCCTACGCTTGCGACTGGACATCAACTCGGTGTTCGAAATACAGGTGGTTGGGGAATAGAATTCGACAATTTGAATAATGATTGCTGCGATTCTTCTGGAAACCATACAGCGCTTACAATCGATCAAAACTGTTCTGACCCATCGAGTTGCACTTTCTACGATCAGCCACTGGCTCTTGCATATTCTGAAATTACAAATGAACTGGTCGATAGTAATTGGCACCATGTCGTGGTTGGCTGGAATTATCCCCATTGCAGTATGCAGTTCGATGGCGATGTTTTAATCGACGGGGATTTTCCTTCTCTGATTCCATTCGAGGGATACATAGGACTATCGGCTTCGACTGGAGCTTGCTATTCTGAACAAATCATTGATAATTTTTCGATTTACACAAATTCAACAGGTATTTTTGAAATTGCTGACACAGCCACCGCCCCCCTCGACTCTCGTTCCCCAGAAGTTCATCTTCTCTGTCCCGGCGATTCTGTGGTTTCCGCCGGTGACATAGTCCACCTCGAATGGTCTGTTGTAGATACATTCTGGAACGATGACCCCTGCTCTCTGCACATATACGGCATCGGGTGTTTATACGACACCACGATAATAGTTCCCGATACATCCTACGATTGGGTGGTGCCATCCGCTGCGACAGGATGCGATACGGTGTGGTTTGTCGTCACGGCGAGGGATTCTTTCTGCAACTGGGGAAGCGATAGCTGCGCAATGATGATTGAGGAAGCCTGCTCAGTCTCCATCGACTCCGTCTGGTTCTCCGAAGAAACCGATTGCAACGACAGCAATATAGTGCAGATTTGTTATATTTTATCATCCACTTGCCCCGAGAGTTTATTTAATGTAAGTGTTCGTATGAGCGGCGACGGCGGCGAGACATGGACTGTCCCGCTGGATTCGTTATGGGATGCAGAAGGCGACATTGGCGAAGGCGTCCTGCCGGATACGCATTGCTTCTTCTGGGAAATGGGATACGATTTGCCGGATACGGAGGGATATGATTGGATGGTGAAAGTGGAAGTTCCAATTGTTGCGGAAACATTTGAAATCTTGGATTCAACTGCAACTCATGGATATAACGGAACAGGATTAGCATTTGACGGTGAATATTATTGGTCTTACGAGCAAAATACCGGCAGAATATATAAATACGCGTATTTAACCGGAATCCCTATCGATACAATTTATATTGGAGCTTGGTATAATACTGATTTAGCATATATCGATAGTTGCCTTTATTATGGTAGAACAGGAACTTATCCTCATGATGTTTATAGATATAATCTCAGAACATCCACAACCGAATTGGTGTGCGATGGTTGTTGCAATGGCGTCGGTGCTCAAGGTTTAGCGACTGATGGAGATTATTTGTTTGTAACAACTGGATTAGCAGCTACACAAAACATTATTAGAATTGACATATCATCTTATCCCACATTAACAATCGATACAATCATTACTGTATTGGCTGACACGCTTTGCTGTGACGGTATAGCCTATACAGGTGAGGGACCTTGCGGCGGAATCTGGGGAGTCAATGATCGTGGATATATGGTTCAATATTCGCTTGAAACAGGTTTATTACAATCTATTCATAGAGTTCCTCGCGCACCTTTTGGTAGCACCGGTGTTGAAGGTTTATGTTACGATGGTGAATATTTATGGTATGTGGATACAGATTTAGATAAGATGTATCAGATAGATTTCTGCACATCTGAAGACTTATTCTATTCAGCCATTGCCCCTCTCGACTCCCGCCCTCCCTCTGTTCATCTTCTCTGTCCCGGGGATTCTGCAATTTCTGCTGGTGATATAGTTCACCTCGAATGGTCTGTTATAGATACATTCTGGAACGATGACCCCTGCTCACTTCATATTTACGGCATCGGCTGTTCATACGATACCACGATAATAGTCCCCGATACATTTTACGACTGGGTTGTGCCATCCGCTGCGGCAGAGTGCGATACGCTATGGTTCGTCGTTTCAGCCCGCGATAGTTTCTGCAACTGGGGAAGCGATAGCTGCGCGATTCCGCCTGTGTGCCGACCTATCGAGGCACAAATCCTATGCGCACCCTGCGGAGGATTTACAGGATGCTACAACCAAACAGTTTTGTGGCAATTCACCGATTTGAACTCGATAAATATCGATACTTCACGGACATACTTCTCTGTGCTCATAAATCACGCCAGTGGCACTGCGGATACGATTCATCTGACAGGCGATAGCGATTCGCTTTCGTTCGAGTGTGTCCCCTCACCGCCGGAATGCTATCAGGTGGAGGTTACTTTGAGCGGTTTCGAGTTCGAAAGTGGCGATTCGGTTTGGGTGACAATAGATTCACTTTACAATGAAGCAGGCTGTTTAACGATACCTGAATAATAATTTAGAAATTTTTTAAAAAAATTAAAAAAAGTATTGCGGATAATAAATTTATTC
>JAGGZE010000169.1 GCA_021162205.1 bacterium | reverse complement strand
TTCATCTTGTTTCTCCTTTATGCCGAACCAAATGAACTTTCGGCTTCACCTTCATTGCCGTTGGTTTTAACCAACGGTTTCCGTGAAATCCTAAAAAATCCTTTCGATTCCGGGATTCTGTCTCCTGACTCCTGTCTCCTTTTTTTCATTTAATCGGTTCTATTCTTCCTTTCCACTCGAATGCGAAAATGACCTGCACCGAAAAATTACGAGCCGAATTTAATTTTTTCTAAGTATTCCTTTTTGAAATGCTTATACGAACTATATGTCGCCTCGAATGTCAAATGAATTTTATATTTCCCCGCCGGTATCGTTTTAGGGATAGCAATTTCGAGTTTCCGTTTGCCTATCGAGACTCGATGTCGGTAAAGCCGCTGTTTATCGACATCCTTGCCATCGATTTCGACCGTAACATAAGCCGATTCGGTTATAAAAAATTTCAATAGAATTTTTCTATCTTCGCTATCGAATGAGAAATCGAGATTTTCGACATCGATGCCGACCCAAAAATATTGAGCGCCGCTTCGCTCGGATACTATTATCTGCCCGAACCTTCGCCAGATAGCGATTCCTCGTGGATGGTCGAACTGCTCGTCTTTTGTTCCGCATTCGCCGACCGATGTTATATATTTCAATTTCCTATCGAATTTATGCACCCGACAGTGAATCGAATCGGGAACATAGCAATTGTCGAGATAATCCAATGCGATATATTGCAAATCGGCATTGTCGAAACCGAGTTTTTTCATCGATACGGATTTTTCGATTTGCCCCGAAATCCTATCCATTTTCACAACATTTCTGCCCGATGAATTCACGATTACGATGAAATTCTTTTTCGATGCAGACCATCGGAATGTCGAGCAATCGATATCGATTCCGCGCGGACTTTCCAAGCCATCGAACTCGGCGATTATTTCCCCCGATGTGTCCATCACGACGACAGAATTTCGCAATGTATCGGTGACATAAAGTGTTCCACCTGGTGCGACAGCGATATCGAACGGTGCGAGCAAAAATGTTCCTCCGATTGCTTTCACCCATCGAAGTTCGCTTTTCGGCATTTTCAGATGAACGATGCGGTGATTGCCCATATCGGCGACATAGATATCGCCATCGGGAGTAGCACAGATACCATGCGGTTCGAGAAATTCACCGACACCGTTGCCGTTTTTACCGTAAATTCCCAGCGAACGCATCGATGTATTATAAATGATTTGACCTCGATTCGCATTCACGCCGAAACAGGTGATTTCATCGTCATCGTCGGTATTTTTCGGTTTATCCCAGCTGTTCAATTTCACAGCGGCGAGTCCCTGTGGATTATCGAAATCTGTAATATCGCCGAGTATCATATCGAGTTTCGTATCGGTTCCGCGATGGACTCCCCAGGTATGAGCGAACGGCGGATACAATAAAGTCGTTTCACGCTGCTCGCCGAATAAACAGCAGAAAATCGCAATTGTAATTATTAGAATTTTTTTCATAATTTACTAAATATAAATGAATAGGTTTTTTTGTCTATTAAATTTTTTAAGTATCGAGTTTTATAGTTTTTTAATAAACGAGAAGTGAACGAGGAAGTAAATATTGACATATTAAAAATATTTAATTATTTTGAACGATAATTGAAACGGTCATTAAATTTTCTTACTTATCATTATAAATAAAGGGATTTTATGTCGGCGATTATTTTATCGGTCGGGCTAATCATTTTTTTAGCATACTTTTTTGTGGGACTTTTCGAACGAACGCGTATCCCCGATGTTTTGATGCTTACGATTATCGGGATTATTCTCGGACCGATACTCGGTCTAATTCATCCATCGGATTTTGGCAGAATCGGCA
The DNA here is from genome assembly GCA_021162205.1 of bacterium. Lineage (GTDB taxonomy): Bacteria > UBP14 > UBA6098 > B30-G16 > B30-G16 > JAGGZE01. The sequence goes on along the minus strand of JAGGZE010000169.1, from coordinate 26,994 downwards.
ATGTAATGACGACTATCGCGCTTATCGTGATTCTTTTCGAGGGCGGAATCAACTTAAATATCAAGCAAATCAAGGAATCGCTCGATGAAACCGCTTATGTCGCTCTTTCGAGTTTCATCGGCACGATGATTATAATAAGTTTCGCAAGTTGGGGACTTTTCGGTTTGGAACCTCTCGTAGCGATTATGCTCGGAGCGATGCTCGGCGGCACGAGTTCGGCGGTCGTCATCCCGATAATTAAAAAACTCAAACTCTCCGACCTCGCATATATGGTGCTGTTTCTCGAATCCGCACTAACCGATGTAATGTGTATCGTGGTAGCGATGAGTATTATGTCCGCATACTCGACAGGTTCGGTCGCTACCGGCAAAATTTTGGGGCAAATCATATCATCCTTGATTTTGGCATCGGCAATCGGCGTTGCTGGCGGATATGTTTGGGCGGCGATGATTAAAAGAATCAAGGGAATTCCGAACACCGCTATCACAAATCTCGCATACATATTTATTCTATATGGATTAGCCGAATTTCTGGGATTCAGCGGAGCGATTTCGGCATTGGCATTCGGAATTACGCTTGCGAATTTGAAAAATGTCCCGATTGAAAAATTGAAGAAATTCACGAGATTTTCAATCATATCGGCGAAACAAATATCGAGTTATAAGCGCTCATTTTTTCAGGAAATCGTATTTCTATTGAAGATATTTTTCTTCATCTATCTTGGACTTTCGATAAAATTCGGCAAAATCGAAATAATTCTCGGAGGACTTTTAATAACTATCTTGCTGTTTTTGGGACGAGCATTAGTCGTCAGATTCTTTATGCCGAAACGGATACCGCGCTGCGATGCGCAAGTTATGTCGGTCCTTATCCCTAAGGGACTCGCCGCCGCAGTATTGGCATCGATTCCACTGCAGCTGAAAATCCCGGGCGGTCAAATAGTCCAGGATATGTCGTATATTATAGTTTTATACAGCATAGTTTTTTCAGCGGGATTGATTACTCTTATGGAACGGAAAAACAAAACTGTCGTAAAATTCTATAATAATTTATTCGCTATGTTCCCCGAAAACGATGAGTAATGAATTTTAGGATATTGGGATACCTTGATGAATTTATCATCTCGATTTGTTTATCGATTTAATTTTTTATAAAAGGATGGTCTGATGATAGTCAAAATAATCGCTGTTTCAGCTTATGTTTTGATGATAATCTGGATCGGTATCGCCGGGATGCGAAAAACTAAGAGTTTTTCCGATTTTTTCCTCGGCGGCAGGAATGTCGGTCCCTGGTTCACAGCATTTACTTATGGCACAGCATATTTCTCGGCGGTATTATTTATCGGATTTGCGGGTAAAATCGGCTGGGGTTTCGGAATATCGGGGCTATGGGTTGCAATCGGAAATACGCTTATCGGAACTCTATTGGTATGGTGGCTGCTCGGAAAACGAATCAAACGGGTTACGAGCGCTATGAATGTCCATACTATGCCGGAGTTCATCGAGACAAGATACAACAGCAAATTCCTTAAAATATTTACCGCAATCGCTATTTTCGTTTTCTTTATTCCATACACTGCTGCGGTTTTTATGGGTTTGAGCTATCTATTCGAGGCGAATTTCGGTATTGCATATTGGCAAGTTTTGATATTTATGGGGTTGTTCACCGCTGTCTATCTCGTTCTCGGTGGATATAAATCTATGACTATGATAGATTTCATTTTCGGGATAATTATGCTGTTCGGTGTCGGCATATTGCTTGCAAGCTGTATCACCAAAGGCGGAGGACTTTATGCAATTTTAGATAAACTGCGAGCAATCGACCCGAAACTGACATCGGCAGTAGGTCCACCAGGATTTTGGGCATTGTTCTCGCTCGTATTCCTAACAAGTGTAGCTCCTTTTGGAATGCCGCAGTTGCTGCAAAAATTCTATGCAATCAAGGATGTGAAATCGGTTAAAATCGGAATGATAGCCTCGACAGTATTTGCACTGCTCATAACCAGTATTGCATATTTCACCGGCGCTATGACGAGAATTTTCATTACCCCGGCAAATAATCCAAATGCGTTCACCGAAGTTGCCGGGAAAATCGTTCCTCGATTCGATGCACTTATGCCGGAACTTTTGACATACACTATCCCACAAACATTGTCGATAATTATCCTGCTTCTTGTGCTATCTGCCTCGATGTCAACACTTGCCGCGCTGGTGCTTGTTTCAAGCTCGAGTATCGCTAAGGACTTATATGCGGGGGTAATTAACAAAAATGCTTCCGACCGCACTTTGACTATGTTGATGCGCATAATGAGCGCATTTTTCGTGATTCTATCGGTGATTCTTGCGCTGATGCGACCTGCGGTGATTGTTACGATTCTGTCGATTTCGTGGGGAGCTATTGCATCGGTGTTTCTCGGTCCATTCATCTGGGGACTTCTTACGAAGGGCGCAAACAAAGCAGGCGCGATTGTGTCGAGTATCGGCGGATTAACGACATGTTTGACACTTTATTTTGTGTGGGGACCAAAAGGTGCTCCGCAAGCTGGAACTGCTGGAATGATAGTTTCGCTTCTGCTTGGACTGATTTTTGTGCCATTTGGGAAAAAAACGAATTTGAAATCCTATTCAGATAGCTGATTAGAGACTTATAAAAAACAGTTTTCCTATGATAAATAACGATATATCTCTTTTCTGTCTAAAAATCTAATCGTCGATACTTAAAATAACTTGACAGCAATAATCGATTTTTTATTTTTGCGAATAAATTTTCGATTTGGAGGTAAAAATGGCAAGCTTGCGTTTTTTGGGACATTCGGCATTTGAAATAGATATTGCCGGGAGAAATATTCTAATCGACCCATTCATAACAGGTAATCCTCAAGCTATTGTGAAACCCGGCAATCTTCATCCCGATTATATCATCGTAACTCACGGTCATAGCGACCATCTCGGCGATGCTATAGATATTGCAATAAAAAATAAATCTACAATCGTCGCGCCATTCGAGCTTGCTATGTATTGTGCGAACAAGGGAGCGAAAACTCACCCGATGTATATCGGCGGCTCTTACCTGTTCGATTTTGGCGTGATTAGATTTACACTCGCACTTCACGGCTCGACTGTTATCGATGGTGAAAATTTTATACCGGTGGGAAATCCAGTAGGCGCTATTATCGAGGCGAGCGGGAAAAGAATTTATCATGCAGGGGATACAGGATTTTTCGGCGATATGAAAATTATCGGGAAAAGATTCCCAATCGATGTAGCTTTACTGCCTATCGGTGGAAATTTCACTATGGATATCGACGATGCAATTTATGCTGTTGAAATGCTGAAACCAAAAATTGTTATCCCGATGCACTACAATACATTTCCCATTATCGAGGCTGACCCCGAGGATTTCGCCGATAGAATCCAGCCGCCGACAAGAGCTGTGATACTCAATCCTGGCGAGGAATTCGACCTGTAATCTCGGGATTTTTATATCCCGAACTTTTTCGAATCCTTACTTTCTGGATGAGCGATACAAACGGTGCATATATTTTTTGCTCCCGATAATTTCAAAATTCTCGCGATTTCCTCGGTTGTCGCACCGGTAGTAACAACATCGTCGATTATTATCACATTTTTCCCTGTGATTTTATCTCGATTTACAACCTCGAATGCACCTGCTACATTTTTTCTTCTCTGCGATGGCGAAAGTTTTGTCTGTGATTGTGTATGCACAATTCTCTTGATAATATTTTCTGCGACAGGTTTCCCGCAGATTTTCGATGCCGAGTCCGCAAGAACTTTCGCTTGATTGTATCTTCTTTCCCGATGCCGTTTTTTATGCAATGGAACGGGGATGAAAATATCGTAATGTTTAAAATGCCGTTCGCGGGCGATAATTTCTCCGATTTTCGCACCGAAAAATTTACCGATATCGACTATTCCATTGTATTTAAATAAATGAATTAACTGCTTATGCTGTGAATCGAATTTGGCGAGTGGTCTAATGAAATTTATAAAATTTTTATCGTTGTGTTTCACGGTGCATTTTGTCATATCCGCACTAATTGAGGCATTGCATACAGGACAGTATCCAGCATCCATTTTTGAGAGTGATTTTTCACATTTGGAGCAAATGATTTCTGCACTTGGATTTCCGCACAAAAGGCAAATTTTCGGGAAAAAGAAATCTAAACAATCGTGCCATAATTTTCTAAATAATTTAAACATCCGGAATGACACTACTATGACTGAAATGCTTCGACAATTTCATCGGGAATATCCATATTCGAATAAACTTTTTGGACATCGTCGTTGTCCTCGAGAGCATACAGCAGTTTCAAAAGTTTTTCGGCATCCCTGCCCTCGAGATGAACCGTGCTTTGGGGTATAGCTATCGTTTCGGCAGAATCCACCTTAAATCCTTTTTCGATAAGTTTTTGACGAACATCGAATGTATTCGATGGGTCGGTATAAATTTCAAAATATTCGTCGTCGTCATCTTTGAAATCGTCGGCACCAGATTCGAGAGCCGCTTCCATAAGTTTTTCTTCATCGATGCCCTCACGAGAAACCATCAGCATTCCAACTTTTTGGAACATCCAGGATACGCATCCCGATTCGCCGAGATTTCCACCTAATCTTGTGAATATATGCCGAATTTCAGCGACAGTTCGTTTTTTATTATCGGTAACAATCTCCATAATAATAGCGACTCCGCCATGTCCATATCCTTCGTAGACGATTTCCTCATAGGATACGCCTTCGAGTTCACCTGTGCCTTTTTTGATGGCTCTATCGACATTATCTGCGGGCATATTTGCAGCTTTGGCAGCAGCTATCGCAGTTCGCAATCTCGCATTGCCCTCGGTATCTCCACCGCCCTGTCGAGCCGCAACCGTGATTTCCCGTATCAGTTTAGTGAATAATTTCCCTCGTTTAGCATCGGTAGCAGCTTTCTTATGCTTTATCGATGCCCATTTCGAATGACCGCTCATATAAACCTCCTAAAAAATCTATTTTATTTGAATATCTTTTCGCATACCCCGTCGGCTAAAACAGACGGCAATGAAATTATTAGCATTATTTTCATCGCCATTCGTTTCAACGAAGGGGACAAATTCTTTTCTTATATATATAGTGTAAAGTGCAAAAAATGAATGCGCAAGAAAAAAATGCCCCCTATTATCTGAACCGCGGATTACACAAATTAATTGATTAACCCTGATTCCCGGTTACTAATCTCCTTTAAATCCCTTAAAAAAAGGACTATTTGGGGGTGAATGTTTGGTTTTCGTGAAATCCTTTTATCAAATCGATTTGATAAAATAATTGCATCGAATTAAAAAAACCTTGCTTATATTTTCGGTATCGAATATTTTTGCTTTTAATTTTTTAAGGGGAGTGAAATGATTTTAAAACAAGCGGTCGAGAATTTTTTGGATGATTTATCTTCTAAATCACCGACACCCGGCGGAGGCAGTGTTGCCGCTCTATCCGGTGCAACAGCTGCGGCATTGGTGTCTATGGTTTGCAATCTTTCAATCGGGAAAAAGAGCTGCGAGTCCAATAAGGATGAACTCGAACAGATTTTAGCTCATTCTGAGAAATTGCGAGAACTTTTCAGCGAACTTATCGACCAGGATGTCGAGGCGTTCGACGATGTTATGAATGCATTTCGAATGTCCAAAAATGACGATGAGGAAAAATTGCTTCGCAACGAGGCACTCAATCATTCATTGCAGAAAGCCACTTATGTTCCTATACGGACTATGGAACACGGTGCGGAAATTTTAACACTCGCTCATCGTGTAGCTCAAATCTGCAATAGGAATGTTATTTCCGATGCCGGTGTCGCAGCTATTATGGCAGAATCTGCGGTTCATTCGGCATATTTCAATGTTGCGATTAATCTCGAGAATATCGACGAGCAGGAATTTGTCGATAGAATCGAGAATAAAACCGAGCAGATTATGGATGATATCGAGGGTCTCGCCGATGAGACAATCGAAATTGTCGAAGATATTATATATGGCGAATAAAATCATCCCGAACTGTCGGGACAGGTTTATCGAGGCGTTGGGAAAGTTTTAAAATCCGACGCCTTTAATTTGAACTCATTTTTTATCGAGGATAAAATGAAAAAATATATCGACCTTCACACACATTCTACAGTTTCCGATGGCAGCTGGACACCGACTCGAATCGTAGATAGAGCGAAAAAATATGGACTTTCGGTAATCGCTATAACCGACCACGATGCTGTCGATGGAATCGATGAAGAAGCCGAGGCGGCTCGGAAAGTTGGAATAGATTATATTCCAGGAATAGAGATTTCGACTGCGTGGTGTCATGGAAGAATGCACATTCTCGGTTATTTCATCGACAATCATTCGCAATCTATCGAGGAATTATTGAAAAAACTTCAGGATTCCCGTAAGGATAGGGTTTTCAAAATATGCGAGCGACTAAAAGCACTTGGAATGGATGTTCCACCCGATTTAGTTTTTGAAATCGCTGGAAATGCTCATTCTGTCGGAAGACCACATATCGCAACCGCTATGATTAAACTCGGTTTTATATCTAATCTTCAAACCGCTTTCAATAAATATCTTTCTTATGGCAAATCGGCCTATGTTACTCGATGGGCACCGACTCCCAAAGATGCGATAGATATTATTCACAATGCCGGCGGAATAGCATCGATTGCTCACTGCGGAGTTACCGAGGGCTGTATCGATAATATGCCTAAATTACTTCCACTTGGATTGGATTCTGTCGAGGTATATTATCCGTTCCACAAACCGCATCAAATCGAGTATTTGAAGAAGTTTGCGAAAGACAATAATCTCGCTGTTTCGGGCGGTTCGGATTGCCACGGCACTGTCCGAGGCGAACCATTGCTGGGAATTTATAAAGTTCCTTACGAGGTCTATGAAATCCTTTCAGAATATCACAGGAGAAAATCCGAAGCTTAAATATCGAATAAGCTCGAAATCCAAAGCCAAAATTGTCGGGCTATTTCGACCCCGGTGTGTTAATTGCCTGTGTGTTGGAATTCGAAATGGACACCGAGAAAATCGCCTGTGTAACTTTCTGGAATCGATGGTAGCGGTGAGGATGCCATCACAGCTCGTTTTGCAGACTGGTCTAATAGATTATTCCCCGATGATTTCTCGATTTTAATTTTGCTTACATCGCCATCGCGTTGGATTTGGAAATAAATCAGCGTGGAAATTTTCCTGCCGCCTCGCAATGGATTCAGCCAATTGTTCGCAATTTTCGTGATTATTAAATTGAGATAAAAATCGTCGGTGAAATTTTTGCCCTCTACCTGCACGGATGCTTTTCCCTGAGTGAGTGTTTTCGTCGATTTAGTTCGATTATTATTTTTCGGTTTCGGCTTGGGCTTATGTTTCGGCTTATGCCTATTTTTAGGTTTCGATTTTGTTATGACCTTTGGTTTCGGTTTATTATTCGGTTTATTATTTTGATTGTTATCCTGAATTGTTGTTTTTGCAGGTTCGGGTTGAGGTGCAGCCATAATTCTGACGGAATATATTTTCTGCGGCGGTTTCATCGGAGCGGAAAATAGTGTTGCCACATACATTAAAATGAATATCGAAATATGCAACCCAAGCGATATGAAAAATACTTTTCGCATAATCACTCCAGAATCATTTTAATTTCCTCGATACCGACAGGACCACGCTCGCATATAACTGCGGTCAAAAGAGCGAGCGGAATTCGTTCGAACAATGGCGATTGCACAAAAATTCCATCGGGAGCATTTTCCCAGATACTTTTTGCCGATGCTATTTTCTGGGGGTTTGCAGACATGGTGAATTTATGTGTCGATGCTAACACATATATCGGTTTGTCGAAATAATTTGCCAGCAAACTAATTTGAACTGTGCCTGTTTTATTTATTATATAATCGGTGGTAACAGCATCGGCACCGATAACGACAGCATCCACGCCCTCGATAAGATTGCCCAATGCACAATCGAGCGTGAGAGTAACTTGAATATCGTATCGAGTGAAAAACTTTGCAAAATCTCTGCCCTCCAAATCGGGTCTGCTTTCCGATAACACTATACCGCCGATTTTATTTATTTCGTTCACTTTCAGAAGAGCTTCACCGACAGTGCCACTTCGACTGTATGTCATAACGATTGCGTTCTGGTGCAGCATTTTAGCGAGATGTTCACCGATTTTTTCGGGAGCGGATTCGAGCGATTTCAAAAATTCCATAGCGGCAATAGAAATTCCATCCTCGGGAACATTTTGCAAAATCCTGTATGTCCCTTTGAGAACTGCCATATCGGGATGTGCAGACATAAGTATTTTGAAAGTTTTGCGCAATTCATTGCGAGATGGTTTTGTTTTTTGCACCATTTTCAAAAATTTTTTAATGATTTCGGATGAACCGGAATAAGCATCCTGTGCAAGTTTATTCGAATATTCTATGATTTCTGACATTTATACCTCTATCGATAAATTTCGAGTCTGTTCGATTTTTCTGCCTCTCGAATTATTTCCACTAATACTAATTATATGAATAAATGAATAAATTTCAAGTAAAATTTTTCAAACGAGTTTCAGCTTCATATATATAGTGTTAATGTAAAAAATTTTCCCGATTTTATCGGGATTCAGAAAGAAACGACACATAAAAAACAGGGAAGACTGATGCAACAATGAATTGAGCGAAGCGAAAAAAAAGTTGCACAAAGAGAACACCCGAAGGGTGTTAGTGGAGGCGGGGGGAATCGAACCCCCGTCCGATGAGTTCGGTCTGAGCCATCTACGGAAATAGTTCATCGTTTATATCTCGCCCCTGAAAATCGCCGATGAACGGGCTATTATCGGAGCAAAGTTCCATAATCTTAGGTTATTCTATGGAACGGTCGAATAACTGCAGTTCCTGTATCCGACCCTTGTTGCATTTGCGCAGGAGCACCCGCAAACACCAAGGGGGTTGCCTGTTTAGGCAGCCATTGCGTAGTTATAGTTCGCACTTATCAGTACTTGGGCAGTTTATCAGCTTACCCCAGGCTGTTCCGCAGGCTTCAAACTTCTATTCACACCGTCGAAGCCCATCGCCCCCAAAATTTTTCAAATAGCAAAATATTAAAATCTACCAATGTATATAAAATATTATTATTTTCGGTAATGTCAATAGTTATTTTAGCGTTTTCGCAATAAATATGGTGTTCGAGACAAAATTCTGTGAGTGTTTCAGATATAATCGAATTAACTCGATAGCATCGCGAAGGGAAATTAGTAACTCGCGGCAAAATCGTCATCATTGGATAATTCATTGGAATTGTCCAATAATTTATCTACATATTTTGCAATGATATCGAATTCGAGATTGACAAAATCACCGATATTCTTGCGCGAAAGAATTGTTCGGTTCATCGTTTCGGGAATTATTGCACAATCGAAATAATATTCATCGCATTCAGCGACAGTGAGACTTATGCCATCGATTGCAACCGAACCTTTCTCGACGATATATTTTGCGAATTTTCTGTCATAGTTCACACGCAAAAGCGATTGTGCACCGATTTGTTTGAATTCTACAATTTTGCCGATGCAATCTATATGTCCTTGAACGATATGACCATCGAGAAAATTTTGCGGTGTCATCGGCATTTCGATATTGACAATATCATCGTTTTTCAAATATTTTAATGTCGTCCGCTCGATTGTTTCCTCTACAGCGGTGAAATAAGCGATATCTCCCGATAATTTTTCGATAGAAAGACATACGCCATCGATTGCGACACTTGCACCGGATTTTATTTTTTCATCGGTGAAATCATTCCATCTAACCGAGATTTTTCTACCACCACGAAATTGCTCGATTTCTACAATTTTGCCCAAACCTTTTATCAATCCTGTGAACATTTTTAAACCTTTCTTCAAAGAAAACTAACTATCTAAAATCTTCATCGTAATACACTTTTTCCAATATCAAGCCCTTCGGCGAAGCTGTCTTAAATTCGACGATTCGTTCGCCTGTATCGAGCATTTTCTTAAAAATCTCGGGAGAAAATTTCCCCCTCGCAATATCGAGTATCGCACCGACTAACGACCTGACCATCTTGTGAAGAAACCTGTCGCCATTTATATAGAATATAATGCTTTCTTTCTCATAGGCAAATTCCCAGAATGCATACTTTATATTGCAAACCGGGTTTTCGGGCAAATCCTTTTTTATAGAGAATGCAGAAAAATTGTGTTCGCCGATAAGTAATTCTGAAAGTTCGCCAATAACTTTCATCTCATTTGTCTCGATATGTCGATTAAGCCACAGACTATATCGCAATTTAAATGGATTTTTGTCGAAATAAATTTTGTAAGCATATAATTTCCCGCAGGCATCGAAACGAGCATTGAACTTTTCCCGTGAAATTTTAGCAGAACGAACCGATATATCCTGCGGAAGCATAAGATTGAGTTTTTTCACAAGTTCATCGGGTTCAAATTTTTGCGATGCAGAAAACGAAACGCACTGGTCCAATGCGTGAACACCTCTATCTGTCCGCGATGCCCCGACCGTCTTTATTGAAACATTCCATAATTTATTCAGCACTTTCTCCAATTCCCCCTGAATTGTGGGAACATCGGGTTGTTTCTGCCAACCATAGTATTTTGTCCCATCATAGGACATTTTTAAGATATAAGTTATTTCATTCATAATCATAAGTTATTTCAGTTGATTATAAATCAAATAGAAAGTTAAAAAATCGAAGTCTATGGCGCTGGCACAGTGCGGCAGCCCTCATCTGTGTAAAGTGAATCCATTATTATAACAACAGAATCGCCATCGGCAATAGATGTCCAATTTACCGCTGCGGTATCGCCAGACCAACTTATCGCCGGTGAATCGCCGGTGATATTATAATTATCCGAACCGCCGCCGCTGTGATAGACCCGAACAGTGAAATATGTTCGGCTATGATTTATCGTCTGACCTGTAGTATCGGACACAATAAAACTTACCGACTGCGGATTGCAAGATGTGAAACTATAACAATTCGGATATGGGCAGCCAATCGAGGTCAGAGCAGGTCTACAGCAGGGAGCAATCGTCAATGTCCAGGTCGATGTCGTCTCGGTATCGCAAGGATTGTAGGCAATCACTGTCCAATTATAGACCAAATTCGTATCGGAGAAATTAGTTATTACGCCGACATTGTAGTTGTTTGCGGTAATATCATTTGCGATTAATGCACCATTTACAAAGACATCGTAATAAATCGGGTTCGAGCCCGATGGCACCTGCCATTGTAAATTTACATCGAGACTGCAATCTGCCACATAACCATTGCTGGGCGAAATTAGGTAAAATGGTGTCATAGTATCGCAGGCACCGAAATAATATGTGCAGCATATCGCTGTATCGTTGGGACCGCAATCCTCCTCTGTGATAAGGTCCTTGAAATGGAAACACAGTTCGAGTTCTACGGGGTCGCCTACAAGCGAACGAATATCTCCTGCGGGGACATCGAATTGAACCTGCCAGTCGCAATCGCCACAATCGGGGCAATCCGATTCTGCGCAGGGCCAAATAGCCGTTGTGTTACAATTGATTCGAGTTATATGGAAGTTTGTCAACGGAAAACCATCAGAGAATGTTATCGTCGAATCTATTAGAGTATCGCAAACACAACTCGGAGGAAAACCCGATGGATATGCCGACATCTGTGTCATATTGAAACCGAGTCCAGGCAGACCACCAGCGGGAATAAGTCCGCCGTTGATTTCGAGATATATCGCATCGAAAATAGCAATTAGCGCAGATTCATCGAGGTCGCCGGAGGCATCGAATGGAGTCATACCGACACCCTCATCGTGAACGCAGGCATCGAAATGAATAATCGTAGGGTCGTCGATAGTGGTTCCGCAAGCGGGTGACCAGTTCGGTCCGCTGTCGAATCGCGGCGGCGATTTATCTATTATCACCGAGCAATGCTGGCTATAACGAAGGTCACACCCCGAAATATCTGTGGCATCCGAAATATAAAAATCGATAGACATACCATCGGTAAAGGGCGGCGATGCCGTATATGTCAGCGTTTGATTTGCGGGATTGAACGATAAACTCGGGTCGGGATAATTTATATATACTCCATCCATATATACTACAATCGAATTCGGGTCCACAGGAAGACAACCATCGAACTGAAAAACAACCTCATCGCAGGCGGAATATCTTCCGCAATGTCTCGGCTGAATCACTGTTGCATTGATACCGGGGCAATCGCAGTTCTCGACGAACAGGCAACCCTCGATAGAATCCGAAAGCGTTCCCGATGTAATCATTATCCAGAAACAATCGTCGCAGCCGTGGCAGTTTGGAACCTCGTTTATTGTCCAGTTTATCGTATCGGATGCACCGGCGGAAATTGGTCCAGTATGCTGAATCGAATCCGATGTTGTATCGATTTCGATACAGGAAAATGGATTTAGTTCGATTTCGACATCGGTTAAATCCCCGCCAGAAGTGTTAGTCAAAATAATAGTAATAGCGGTGAATTCGGCGATATCGTCTGCGACAGCATCGAGCACATCGCTCATACTTGTGCTTCCGATGTCGAACCATTGACCGCCGGTAGCGGCGCAGGCGGGTTCCATCGGATGACCCGATGGAGTAACAAGATATATCGCTACGCTATCTGAATTTGCAAGAGTTATCAAATCGGACAGAGTATGAGCGTGGCTCTCCTCTTCGGTTTCATCGCTCAGGACTATAAGAACATGTTGACAGGTGTCTCGCCAGTTCACGCTGTAAGATGTGATGGCGGCATAAGAGGCATCGATAGGCGCCTCGAAACCACCCTCGGCACCGTTCAATCCCGACATAAAATCCGAGAATTGGTCAGCATCGGTGAAAAGTGTATCCCCAGCGGGGAAATTCGAGGAATCGACAAATGTTACGATTCCAAAATTGCCATCGTATCCCTCCGATTCAAGATTGTATGCGAACTCGCCGATTTGCGTGTATAATTCACCGATTTTATCTGACATACTTCCCGATGTATCCACGACAAAAATAACATCGGCGCAGCCCGTTTCGGTGGAACAAATCACGGACTCGGTATACCACCAGTCATCGAGAGCGCCTTTCGTGCCGACATTCGATGTGATTGTAAGTCTTGTATTAGGTAGATATATTTGCGCCTGCGATAAGCCGACTAAAAAAATAAAAAGGATTAAAAATATTATTTTTTTCGACATATTTCCCCCTCGATTATATGAAAAATAAATTAGAATCATTATAATTGCAAGTTAATTTAAAAAATTGCTTAAAATGCAATACTCCGATACATTTTTTTCAATATCACAATTAGATTAACTATTTATATCGATTGGAAAACTCAATCTAAAACCGCATATCGTATTATAAACAACGCGGCGATAATCCATATCGCGATATTCGTTTCTTTTGCTTTGCCCGCAGCGATTGCGGAAATTGCATAGGTAATAAATCCGAGAGCAAAGCCATCTGCAATCGAGTATGTAAGCGGAATAGCGATTAGTGTTATGAATGCTGGAATCGCAATCCATATTTTGCTCCATTCGATTTTGCTGAGCGATTTTGTCATCATACATCCGACAATAATCAGTGCGGGAGCGGTAATCGGATAGAAATGAGCGCTGCCGACTGTAACACCCGCGCCGACCATTTTTATCAGTGGATAGAAAAATAGCGACAGCAGAAACAATATCGCCACGAATACCGATGATAATCCTCGTCTTGCGCCCGCCGCTATTCCCGCTGTGGATTCGATGAAACTCGTTACTGTCGATGTTCCGAAAATCGCACCGACAACTGTTCCAATGGCATCGGAAAGTAATGCTCGATTAGACCCCGGAAGTTTGCCATCGGGAGTCAGTAAATCACCTGCATCGGCGACCCCAAGCAATGTTCCAACCGTATCGAACATATCCATATACAAGAATATGAAAATCACCGTGAGAATTTGCGGTGAGAAAATATTTTTGAAACTCATTTTCATAAAAGTCGCCGATGGTGATGGTGGAGCAGACATTATGCCCTCGTATTTCACCATCCCGAAAATCGCACCGACTATAGCGGTTGCGATTATTCCCCACAATATCGCACCTGGAACTTTCCTGACGACGAGAATTATAATCAAAACCAGCCCGAACATCGCAAGCAAAGTATAATTCGCTCCGAGATTGCCGAGTTGAAGTAATCCGCTGGGATTTTTTGCGATTATTCCACTTTCGGACAACCCGATTAGTGCGATAAAAATCCCGATACCGGCAGCGACAGCGTGCTTCATAGAATTAGGCACCGCATCGATAATATATTTCCTAACCTTGAAAATTGACATCACCAAAAATATAACTCCCGCCACGAAAACTGCGCCGAGAGCATCCTGCCAAGCTAATCCCATTCCGAGAACGACCGTATATGTGAAGAAAAAATTCTCGCCCATTCCGGGAGCTTGAGCAATCGGCAGATTCGCATATATTCCCATCACAGCGGTTGCGATTGCCGCGGAAACACAGGTTGCAAATGTAACCGCTCCGAAATCCATTCCAGCGGCGGATAATACTGCTGGCTGAACAAAAATTATGTAAGCCATCGTCATAAATGTAACGAGTCCGCCGCCGAGTTCACGTTTGACATCGAGTTTTTTGTGCATCTTTATCCCCTTTCTATTTTAAATATACACACCCCTTCGGGTGTTTTCTTCGCATTGCTTTCCTTGTTTCGCAAAAGCGGAACAATTCCCTGCAACGCCAGCGGAATAAATAAATTATTTCCAAACTAAGAAGAGCCGAAGGGCTCTTGCAACGCCTGATTAATCAATAACCATATCGAAATTTCTGGGCGACAATGAATCCCCCGACAAAGTCGAGGGGAGAAAAGTCGCCCCTAAAAAGAGCCGAAGGCTCCACCCCTTCTGTCCGCTTAGATTATTTCAAATACACAATTCGTTTCGTAATTGTCTGTCCATTTCCCATCGTTGCCCACACAAGATAAATGCCGGATGCGATTGATTGAGCGGGTGTCCAGATATAAACCCCCTGACCTTCATGCTGCGCATTCGGTCTGTCCCCCTTATTAAGGGGGACAAATCCCACGCCAGCGGGATAGGGGGTTACAACATTTCCTCGCAAATCATATATCTCGATTGTGGGAGAGACCTCCCGGTCTCGATAATCAAGGTCAGGAGACCTTTCCCACAAATTCATAGTTATTTTACACGATGAATTAAACGGATTCGGGTATGCAAAAATCTGTATATTCTGCGGAATTTGAACAGGTTTATTATCGATAATACCCGCAGGATTCGCCCAGTAAAATATTTTTTCGAAAAACTCGGTTCGGCTTTCCTGAATAGGTGAAACTTTGCCGATACCCTCGAAACCGAGACTGGAAAAGAATATTTTCCCACCTCCGCTGAAATTTCTGCTGAATGCAATCACATTAGTATCGGGCGATGACGACAATTTTACGAGCCACGGTATCGCATCTTCGGGCGGTGTCATCCAGTCTACCGAGATTTGATTCAACGCCGAACCCTCGCCACGAGTGGAAATTATGCGAGCTTCATCGAATATATCGTAAAGTATAATGGGTTCGGCATTGCCGGTAATATTGGCACCGATATAATTATCCCAGAATTCTGTGCCTACAATATTCTCTGCGATATACTGCCCCGTTATAATAATTTTTCCACCCGAATCGATGAAATCGGATAGAAAATTTTGGTCATCGGCGGTCAAAGTCGATTCGGATAAGTCGCCAGTGAACCATAAAATAGTTTGCCAGCGAAATGGTTCGAGCATTGTAAAATCTATTTCACCATCGTTTCTGTCCCAAATAGAATATAAAATATCGATACTGTCTAACGAACCAACGAAATAATCCGAATACATACCGCTGTCATTCTCGACTACAAGAACTTGTGGGTATGGAACGACAATATTCCATTCATCGCCGATAGTGGAAATATCCACCGAATCTAACCAGAACGATGGATATGGGAATTCGGGTGCGATTTTCGCTCGTATATAGATTTGCGGCAAAACGATATCGAAATAATGAGTCGAACTATCGATTGTATCGACAGCCAATGGCTCTATCGAATCGAACATCGAATAAAATATCAACGAGCCATTCAGGAAAGTTCCCGCAGAATCGGTCAGGAATCCGCTAATCGATACCATCGGCGTAATGTGAATTTGAAATGAAATCGTATCGTTTATAACATTCGTGTCGCCGATACATTCTGTTGTCGATTTGATAGTGAAATCGCCAGCGGAATCGGGTATCCACAAAATCGTATCGACGAACGATTCCCCCAATGGAATACTGTCGTCGTATATCGCTAATGTATCACCGTCGCAAGTTATAATCGTGCCAACCGATGAAATCGTATCGACTCCGCAGTTCGCTGTTTCGAATGCAAACCGAATCGTATCGCCGGGAATATAATATGGTTGAACTTCACCGATTTTCTGAATTCTAATCGCGCCTGCATCGATTTCAGCGAGTGAATCCCATATTCCCTCGAGTCCCATAAACACAAGGTAAGTCGTTACCCATGTCATATCCATCGTATCGCTGTGGACCGCCGATGCAGGAATTCCACCATCTAAATCCGTATCCTGTGCGAGCAGATAATCCACTATCCAACGATATTTGCGATAAAATGATGAATCTGCGGTGGCATCGCTCAATGCCCGATAGCCATTGGCATACCAGATATTCCATGCGTTGTCCCAGATATTCACATCGAACTCATCTGGCGGTGAAGCATAATCTGGAACATACGGCTCGACATATTCGGTAATCCAATCGTCGAGTTCATCGGGATGATTGACAAAATATGATTTCAAAATTCCCCATATCATCGTGCCTGGACTCATCGCCCAGATTTCCATTCCATAAGCTGTATCGGGATGGATTTCAGCCCATTCTTTCGACCGAATACCGATACTTTCAGCCATAGCGATATAATAATCGTTACCCCTGAATTCGCCATATTGTGCGAGACATCCAGCGACAAACGAATTCACAAAACAGTGCAATAGATTATATAAGGAATACGGCGTATCTAATGGCAGAATATTGTCGATTACGAATTGCGCACAACTATCACCATATTCGATTAGAGATGAGTCTGCATAATATTGCGTATAGTATTTCGTCATCGACATCGCCAAACCCGAATTCCACACGGGATAGTAGAAACTATATTCGGAAACTTCCTCGTTGTATGCAGGAAAATGACTGATATAAATCAGCGATAGTGTTAGGTTCGAATCGAATCGTTCTAAATCGAAAAGATTTCGATACATAGACCATATTATCACAGATTCCTGCGTGTTGTCGGTCTGGATAACATCGCGAAGTTCGCCGGTTTCAGCCTCGATAATTCCGCCATAATCTACAGAATCGGAATCTGCAAGTTGCCAGTTCGCCACGAATTCGCAGGCATTATCGAAATCTACAGGGTAGCTTGTAGGTATCGATGGCGTATAGTGCATCGGAAAATTTTTAGCATTTGCATTTCGATAAATAGAATAGCTATTCTCAAAATTCTGCATATTTTCGAAATCCCAATATGGTGTAGCAAACAGTATCGAAGTAAGAATAAATATCGTAAAGTATTTCATCGGTTATTTCTCCTTCATATAAACATTGTTAATAAGATATTTTTAACCAAATCCGATAAAATAGCAATAAAATTTCTATATTTTTTGAACAATTATTCAAAATAATAAAATAATTATTGACAAAATGGAGAATGAATATATCTTTTCGAGACTTTGAGTTTAATCGAGTCGATTTATACGATAAGTGGCGGCGGGCAACCCTTCCCGTACGGCTTTTTAATAACGAGACTCATATAAACAAAAGTGAAAAAGGGTTTTTCTATTTGTGTTCTGTAAAATTAAAATCTCGAGAGGTGTTTTAGATGGCACAAAGAATAAGGATACGGCTCAGGTCCTACGACAATGTTATTTTAGACAGGTCGGCGAAAGAAATAGTCGAACTTGCGAAAAGGACAGGAGCTATCGTTGCAGGACCGATTCCTCTTCCGACACGGCGAAGGATTTATACGGTCTTGCGTTCCACTTTTGTGGATAAGAAAAGTCGTGAACAGTTCGAAATGCGTGTTCATAAAAGACTTATCGATATTTACGGCGCCGATGATAAAACTATGGAGCAGATGATGAATATCGACCTGCCAGCTGGTGTCGATATTGAAATCGCATTGTAAATTTTGAAAATAAATTGAAGAAAAGGAGCCTGCAATGATTGGGCTTTTAGGTAAAAAAATAGGAATGACATCTGTTTATGCAGAGGATGGTAGAAGAATTCTCGTAACAGTATTAAGTGTTGGACCTTGCAAAATAGTGCAGGTTAAAACACCTGAAAACGATGGCTATTATGCGCTTCAGCTTGGATATGAAACCAAAAAACCTAATAAGGTTAATAAACCGATGAAGGGACATTTTAAGAAAGCTGGCGTGGAACCATTCAGGAAGCTTAAAGAATTTAGAATCGAGAATCCCGATGAAAAATTTAAAACCGGGCAAACACTCTCTATCGATAATGTTTTTCAAGAGGGTGAATTGGTCGATTGCACAGGAACATCGAAGGGAAAAGGTTTTCAGGGTGTTATGAAAAGGCACGGTTTTCATGGCGGTCCAAAAACACACGGACAATCCGACCGTGGACGAGCACCCGGTTCTATCGGTGCATCGAGTTATCCATCCCGTGTCGTTAAAGGACTTAGTATGGGTGGACAGATGGGCAATAAAATTGTAACTGTCAGAGGACTTCGGGTTGTTAAGATTATGCCCGATGATAATCTTTTACTCGTCAAAGGTTCTGTTGCTGGTTCGAATGGCGGTTATGTAGTTGTGAAAAAGAGCAAAAAGAATTTGCGATAATGGTTTGTTTGAAAAGTGTGTATTTTTCATAGTGGGATGATAAAAAGACGATGTGATAGAGAAAAATAATTAGATTAAATCGATATTTGTGAAATTGAAATGTTATATTATAGCAATTAAATTTGCGAATATTCATAGATGAGAGGGAATAAAATGGCGATGGCAAAATTATATGACAAAAATGGGAATAGCACGGGAGAGATGGAACTGCCCGATTCCGCATTTGGAATTACTCCAAATGCCGGACTTGTTTGGCAATATGTGAAAGTCTATCTTGCTAATCAGCGTGTTGGAACTCATTCGGCTAAAACTCGTGCCGAGGTTGCAGGCGGCGGGAAAAAACCGTGGAGGCAAAAAGGCACAGGTCGCGCAAGACAGGGAACGATAAGTTCACCTATCTGGCGTAAAGGCGGTGTTACATTTCCCCCGAAACCGAGAGAGCATAGATTGAAATTCACGAAAAAAATGCGGAAACTTGCACTCGCATCGATTCTTTCCGATAGAGCTAATGAATCGAGAATTCATATATTCGAGAAATTCGATTTGCCCGAAGCCAAAACATCTATATGCACAGAAATTCTTGAGAATTCTAATATCGAATTTAAACGCCCTACTTTGATTATCACAAATTCTGTCGAACCAACTATTGTGAAAAGTATAAGGAATATTCCCTCGGTTAAAATTACTCATACGGGCGAGTTGAATACATATCAGGTTATAACGGCGGAAAATATAATAATCGAGAAAAATGCACTAAGCAAAATAGAGGAGTTGTGCAAACTATGAAATTGAACGACCCGCATAAAATTGTTATTGCACCGATAATCACAGAAAAAGCCACTTCGATGCGCGAAACAGAAAATAAATATTTATTTTATGTGCATCCAAAAGCTAATAAGAAAAATATTAAGAGAAGTATCGAGGAGCTTTTCAAAGTAGATGTTATCAATATTAGAACACAAAATCTTTTGGGGCAGCCGAGAATTCGTGGACAACATACTGGCAGAACAGCATTACGAAAAAAAGCTATCGTTCGTATAAAAGAGGGACAAAAAATCCCATTTTTTGAGGGTTTAGTATAATATGCTGCGGGTGCTTTCTTTGTGCGACATTTTTCTGAATCCCGATGAAAAATGTAAATAGTATGGAAGTCGATTTTGCATTGATAATTGTTAATTTATAATTTTGAGTTTTGAATTTTTCCACGATGGGTTGTTCCATCGACTTGAAAGTATTCGGGGAAAACAATATCCCGAAAGGAGAAGTTTTTATGGGAACGAAAACATTCAAACCGACCACATCTACTTTGCGATTTAAAGTCGCTTTGGATTATTCCGAACTGACGAAAAGAAAGCCGGAAAAATCTCTTCTCGCGCCACAAAAACGCAAAGGCGGGAGAGGTAATACGGGCAAAGTTTCTATGCGGCATCGCGGCGGTGGAAATAAAAGAAGATATCGTATTATCGATTTCAAACGAAAAAAGCGAGATATTATTGCAAAAATTGTTTCTATCGAATACGACCCGAACCGTTCTGCATTTATTGCTCTTCTTAATTACACCGATGGTCAAAAAAGCTATATTCTCGCTCCGGTGGGAATCGGTGTGAATGATAAAATTTTGACATACAGTGTAAAATCGCTCGAATTAGATAAAGTAGCACCTGAAATCAAGGTCGGGAACTCGTTACCATTATACAGAATTCCTATTGGAACAAGAATTCATAATGTCGAGCTTAAACCCGGCAAAGGAGCTCAGGTAGTTCGCTCGGCGGGTGCAGTAGCTCAAATAATCGGACGAGAAGAAAAATATACCACACATACTATTTTTGCCGATGATAAAACGACGATTATCGATAAGATAAAAGTTCCTTTCGTTTTGGTTAGACTGCCATCGGGAGAAACTCGCAGAATTCCCGGCAATTGTTATGGGACAATCGGACAAGTGGGCAATGTCGACCATTCGAATATTACTTATGGCAAAGCTGGTGCACGAAGATGGCTCGGTTTCCGTTCTAAAGTTCGCGGTGTAGTTATGAACCCTATCGATCATCCACACGGCGGTGGTGAAGGCGGTAAGCATAAGGGCTATAAAATGCCGAAAACACCATGGGGACAACCTTGTAAAGGATATAAAACTCGTAAGAAAAAGAAATCATCGAATATTTATATTGTTAAACGAAGAAAATAAATTTTTGAGGAGATAAATTATGGCGCGTTCGCTTAAAAAAGGACCTTATGTTGAAACGAAAATATTGTCTAGAATTGAAAAACTTAACGAAAGTGGAGAACATAAAGTTGTCAAAACCTGGTCCAGAAGAAGCACTATTATCCCAGAGTTTGTCGGGCATACGATTGCTGTGCATAATGGACATAAATTTATTCCTATTTTCGTTACTGAGAATATGATAGGACATAAACTCGGCGAATTCGCTCCATCAAAAATGTTTCGCGGACACGGTGGTAAAAAAGCAAAGCAAATTGTCAGAAAAAAGTAGCACTATGCAGGTGTTTAGGACTTGTTGACCGCTTGATTATAATGGAGATTTTGCATCGATTATTGATAATTTTACATTAGAAGCAAATTTAATTTTGTATTAAAAAGAGCCGAATAGCTCTGAATATTTTGGAGGACAATATGGTCTCGAAGGCACAATGGAAATATGTAAGAATTTCACCGAGAAAATTGCGGCAGGTCGCAAATTTGGTTAGAGGAATGGAAGTGAATAAAGCATTCGCTACATTGCCATTTATACCAAAAAAAGGCGCACCGATTTTGCACAAGGTATTAAAATCCGCTGTCGCTAATGCACTTACAAACGAGAATATTCGTGTGCATCAGGATGAACTTTATATCTCGAAACTTATGATAAATGAAGCTCCGAGACTTAAACGATGGCGAGCTATATCGCGTGGAAGAGCTGTTCTTTATTATCATAGGTTCTCTCATATTATAATGGAACTCGATAATATGGAAAATATATCGAAAAAGAAAAAATAATTTTTTAATGATAATACAGGAGGTTTTATTTTGGGTCAAAAGACCAATCCAATAGGAATAAGACTTGGAGTTGTTCGTTCGTGGAATTCCAAATGGTTTGCTCCGATGGGCAGCAAGCAATATCGCGATAGTCTGCTGGAGGATTTGAAAATTCGCGAATATACACAAAAAAGATTCGACAATGCCGATGTTTCTCAGGTCGAGATTATCCGTTCACCTAAACGTGTTACGATAAATATTTATACAGCTCGTCCCGGTATGGTCATTGGCAAAAGCGGTGTGGAAATCGAACAGTTCAAAAAAGAGCTCGAATATATTACCAAAAAAGAAGTGCAGTTAAATGTGCTCGAGGTTCGGAAACCCGAACTCGATGCATATCTTGTGGCAAAAAATATCGCTCGTCAGCTCGAGGGAAGAATCAATCATCGAAGAGCTATGAAGCGCGCTATTACATCGGCTATTAGAATGGGAGCAAGAGGAATAAAAATTCGATGCAGTGGAAGACTCGGCGGTGCAGAAATCGCTCATCCCGAAGAATATAAAGATGGCAGAGTCCCTACTCATACGCTTCGTGCCGACATCGATTTCGCAAAACTCACATCGTTCACAACTTATGGAACTATTGGCATAAAAGTCTGGATTTACAAGGGTGATATTTTAGGTGGAATGCACGAATACTGGGAAAGAGCATTGGATAAAAATTATCAAAAAGAACGCAGGTCGAGACCTGGTTTTGGTAAACGAAGAGAGGGCGGCAGAAGAGATAACAGACGAGATAGCAGAAGAAATAAACCGAAAGGTAATCGTTAAAAAATAATTCTTTTTGAAATGAATAGGAGGGCATCGAAATGTTAATGCCTCGCAGAACAAAATTTAGGAAACAACATCGTGGACGAATGACTGGAAAATCTATGCGCGGATATAGACTTGCATTCGGCGATTTTGGAATGAAAGCTATGGCACCATCGTGGATAACAGGGCAACAAATCGAAGCTGCTCGTGTAGCGATGACTCGTTATCTTAAACGTTCAGGTAAAGTCTGGATAAATATTTTTCCCGATAAGCCAGTTACAAAAAGACCGCCAGAAACTCGAATGGGTAAAGGCAAAGGAAATCCAGAATTCTGGGTAGCTGTGGTCAAACCTGGACGAATTATGTTCGAAATTGCAGGTGTTCCCGAAGAATCAGCATATAGAGCTATGCAGCTTGCCGCCCGAAAACTTCCTATCAAAGTTAAATTCGTCGTCAGAGGAAAAGAAGGAGGTAATATGTTATGAAAATTCAAGATATTAGAAATATGACAAAAGATGAATTGCTGCATCAACGCAGTCTGTTCATCGAGGAATGGTTCAACCTGCGAATGCAAGCCGCTCTCAAACCATTGGATAATCCTAAACGAATTCATATAATTCGTAAGGATTTAGCCCGAATCAATACTATTCTTCACGAAAATGAACTCGGCATTCGTAAAATTATCGGTGAATAATCACCCTTCGGGTGTTTTTTGTGCGTTGGGTTCCTGCCCCGGCTCCTACGGGTCTTCCTCGGCGCCCCAGAGTTCGTAAATTATTATCTTCTCAAGATTGTCTCTGTTTGTTCCTTCGTGATTTCAAGTAGAAACAGTGTTCGTTCTGCTTGTTCCCGCCTTTGTTCCGCTTGAGCTTGTGCGCTATTCAACCTGTTCTTTCCTAATATATTTTTTTGATTGCTACCAAATTATTAGGGCAGTCGCTGGAGGGGAACATCCTGCACCCGACTGAAGTCGGGCGTTGTATTGGACTCACGGCTGCCCAATGTTGCAAAAAAGCTATTCTACTTCAAATATAACACTGTTTTAACATGTTTGTCGCCATTATCAGATTTTACCTCGATGAAATATGTTCCGGTAGACAAATTCTTGTTGGGATGCCATACAACTGCTTGCGTTTTTTCACCCACGACAAAATTGTCGATTAGTTCTCCACTCAAGTTATAGATATCGATATTAGATGCGTTTGTAGTTTGGATAGCGCAGGAGGAATTAAACGGATTTGGAGATGTTAGTATAGTTGTTGGGAACTGTTCAACATTTTTACAGTTATCTTTTATTCTACTTACTGTCTGGAAACGTAACAGTATCATTTCTGAAGAAGAAAAACTGGCCGAACTAAATTCTCGCATATTGATAGCATTATCCCAATCCGGTGGGTTGTCCACAATGGTTCGGGTTCTGTAAAGTGAATCGGTTGTATCTGCTTCGGTTACCAACAATTCAAAAACTCCATCGGATGGCAGCGATGATAACGACCAGTCAACAAAGCAGGATTCTGTAGTATCGGGTGTAAAGTAATAAAAGTGCCATATAATTGTATCATCCAGTGAAGAACGAAAATCCCCCCCAAGATGCATAATGCCCAAAGAATCATCATCAATTATAAAACATGGAAGTCTACCACCGAATAAAGGTTCCCCAGCTAACCAATCGTGACTATCATACCCATCCGTCGCACCAGATGCAGTTCCGAAAACAACAGTGCAAAAAGTATCGTAACCAGTGGCATGAAAGAAAAGAGGTATAGTCCAATCAGCAAATGAGAGAGTTGCAATAATAATTGTGATAACTAAAATTGCCTTATACATGATAATGCTCCTTTTTTAAAAGTTGAATGAATCTCTAAACAACGAGTATCAATTACTCCACGCGTTACCTCCTTTCTTCATTTTTCATAGCACAAATGATTTTATTAAAAAGATGTTTTACAATTATTTATATCGAATAAACTATCGAGAAAAATAGTTACGCTATCATCATCTTCCCATAAAGTATTAACAGAT
Source organism: bacterium (assembly GCA_021162205.1). GTDB lineage: Bacteria > UBP14 > UBA6098 > B30-G16 > B30-G16 > JAGGZE01. Next base: position 2,235 of record JAGGZE010000169.1, on the reverse strand, counting down.
ATAAAAAGCGTATCTCCTGATAAGTAAAAACCGAGTTGACTTGGTAAAAAATAAATAGTATCAATTGTAGTGTGCCGTTTAACTGCATGGGAGTAAACACGGACAGTATCGATTTCTGTATTCAAACCACCAATTACTTCGAAAATAACAGATTGGGAATCACAAGAAGTGTGGACACCGCATGGTTGAGGACAGAAAATCAATCCATTCGCCGGACAACAAATATTTAAAAATATCGTATCAACGGCTTCACAGCCTATAGAATCTGTCACGGTTATAGTGTATCTGTGAATACCACTCTCAGTAAATGTAATATCAGAATTGACAGCATTAGGTTCGCTTAATTCAAATGAAGGTTCCCAGAAATAACTATATGGTGGATAACCACCCGTTACAGCACTATATAATGTAGAAGTAGCTGAATCGGCAAAACATGTAACATAATCTGTTGTAATATTTACAGTTATATTGTCTTCTGTAACATTGAAATTGACATCGTCACTATCACTGCATCCATTGCTATCTGTAATTGTCAAAGTATAATGGTAATTGCCTGCGCCAATCGTAGCAGTGGGATTCGGTGAATTCGGATTGTCGAGACCTGTTGTTGGCGTCCAGGAATAGTGTAAAGCACCTATTCCACCAGAAACAGATGAATAAAGGTTAATATTAGCATTTTCACCTAAACAAACTATTTCATCGCCGCTGTCCCATGCAGTAACAGAAAGATTATCCTCGGTTACATGAATATTTACACGATCACTATCACTGCATCCATTGCTATCTGTAATTGTCAAAGTATAATGGTAATTGCCTGCGCCAATCGTAGCAGTGGGATTCGGTGAATTCGGATTGTCGAGACCTGTTGTTGGTGTCCATGAATAGTGTAAAGAACCTATTCCACCAGAAACAGATGAATAAAGGTTAATATTAGCATTTTCACCTAAACAAACTATTTCATCGCCGCTGTCCCATGCAGTAACGGAAAGATTATCCTCGGTTACATGAATATTTATATGATCACTATCACTGCACCCGATATCATCTTCAACATTTAATGTGTAAGTATAATTTCCTGCTGACGAAAAAGTAGCAGTCGGATCCGGAGAATATGCATTATCCAAACCTGTGCTTGGTGACCAAGTATAATGCATAGTTCCGCATTCTCCCGGATTTACCGAAGAATGCAATCCTATACTAACGGGAAAGTCCCCCGAACAAACAAATATGTTTGTATTATCAGCAGAAATATTGTTTATATTGGGAACATCGCTATAAAATGTAATAGGACCGAAACTACAACGACCACCAGGATTTTCTGATGAATGTGGATTTCGTCCCTGTGCCCATATAATTTCCACTTGTTCTATTGTTCCAGGATATTCACTTCCCCAATCATCGCATAAATTTCTGTGAAATGAATAACAAACTCCATCAACAGGGTCTGAATGGACACTTATGGCATCATCAGCAAGGGGCGGAACAATAGAGTAATTATTATATGAATATGGAGAAAAGGAATTTCTTCGATATCCCATAGTATATGCTACACTATATGTTCCAAAATTCAAAATAACTATCGCACAATTCTGGTCAAAGGCATCACTGCAAGGAGAACCACTTGTGCCATATCCACAATGGTCGATAGCAAAACTGAAATCTATCGATGTTACACATGTTAGAGGTGGGAAAAAATCGAAACACATACCATGGTGAGTAGAAGCACTTGAGACGGTTATTAACTCACGAGTCATATATACACCATTATCACAGTCTCCACCACTGTTATGAAATATGTATTCAAAACCACCTTCCGTTTCTCCACATTCAATCCATTCAAAAAAATTATTTGCATTCCAGTGCCAAACAGTAGTCTGAGCAATAACATTAGAATTTAAAAATAATATTATTACAATGAAAAATACTTTCATTTTGTTACTCAATACCTTGTTCATTTTTCCCGTTACTTATTTTTCATAATTATTTTAGCAGCAGCATTTTCCCTGTTATTGTTGTCTGTTCCGATTTCAGTTTGACAAAATATATGCCACTTGGCACAGCGATTCCATTGTTATCAGTCCCATTCCAAAATTCTGTATGTTTACCTACCCCGAAATTCCCATCGGCAAGCGTGAAAATCTTTTTACCGAGATAATCATAAATTTCCAATGTAATATACCCATCATTCGGCAGGTAATAGCTGATGGAGGTAGTGTTATTGAATGGATTCGGATA
>JAGGZE010000115.1 GCA_021162205.1 bacterium | reverse complement strand
GCTTAATATATTATCGTTTGATATTTCAAGCGTTTTATACATAAATCGACTATCTCCACTTCCAAAATTCTTTATAATATTAATTTTTTTCTATTCAATAAATTAAACCAATTTTACAAAAAGTCAATCCTTATTTTTCGCTCCAATTTTCTCCCCGATTCTTCTCGCTAAATCGGTGTATCGAAGCATCTGGCGGTTATTATGCACCGCTATCGATAGTGCTTTTTTAGAACCCACGAGCAAAAGCAATCTCTTCGCCCGCGTGATGCCCGTATATAGTAGATTTCTCGCTAACATAATATAATGCTCTGTCAAAATCGGCATAACGACGACCGGATATTCACTGCCCTGCGACTTGTGAACCGTTATCGCATAGGCGAGACGCAATTGATTCCAATATGATGTATCATATACTTTATCGCCGATATCGAATTTCACAGCGATTTGTCCTTTGTTTGCATCTGTGGCGATTACGATACCCATCTCGCCATTGAATACCGAAAGGTCGTAATTGTTTGCGATTTGCATAACTTTATCGCCAACAGCGAACGGTAGCTGCGATTTCGATGAATTCGGATTCAATTTTTGTCGCAGCAGTTTATTGAGTTCGAGTGCACCGCAGCGTCCCTTGTGCATCGGTGTTATCACTTGAATATCCTTAATCGGGTCGAGTCGATATTTTTTAGGGATTCGCTCGCAGACAAGTTCGATAATCGATTCCTGCGCCTGTTGCGGGTTGTCTTTTGTAAGCATAAAGAAATCATCCTCGGCATCGTTTCTGATAATGGGCATTCTGCCGCGCAAAATATTGTGAGCATTACGGACAATCAGTCCGTGTTCATCCTGCCGCATAATTTGATTCAGCCGGACTGTCGGGATTTTTTGCGATTTTATTACATCGTCTAAAACCGCGCCAGGACCGACAGATGGCAGTTGGTCGGCATCACCGACAAGAACGAGTCTCGAATCGGGTGGCAATGCCGAAAGCACTCGCCAGAAAAGTTCGATATCGACCATCGAAACCTCGTCTAAAATCAGCATATCGACATTCAACGGGTTTGCCCTGCCGATTTCAAATCTTACCATACCTGGATTGAATTTCAGCAATCGATGAATCGTGCTTGCAGGATGATGCGTTGCCTCGGACAGACGCTTTGCCGCCCTGCCTGTCGGTGCGGCGAGTTCGATTTTCCATTTAAGCTTTTTTGCACCGAAAAGAATCGAGCGGACAATCGTAGTTTTGCCTGTTCCAGGTCCACCTGTGATTACTATTACTTTGCCTGCCAATGCACCGATTATCGCCTGCTTTTGTTCGTCGGTATATTGAAAATCGAGGTTCCGCTGGGCGAGATTGAAAAGCGATTCCGCCATAGCGATATGAATTTGTTTTTTTGGCGGGACAGAAACTATATCTGCGAGCAAGCGGGATACTTCCTCTTCGGCAGTGTAAAATTTTGGGATATAGATTTTGTCGTCATCGCAAATGACTTTTTCCACCGATGCCGACTGGTCGAGAACTTTTTGAACGAGGTCGTTTTCTGCATCGAGTATTTTATTGGCTTGCTGAATAAGTTCATCTTTCGGGAAATAGCAATGACCATCGGTAGCGGCTCGCTGAAGTGTATATAATATTCCCGCCGAAATTCTGCGCGGGTCATCGTGAGTGATTCCCGAACTTTGCGCCAGTTTATCCGCTGTGGCAAAACCTATTCCCCAGACTTCCTCGGCAATAATGTATGGGTTCTGTTTTACTATATCGAGAGCCGAATCGCCATACCTTCGCCAGATTCGTTTGACCATCCCTGTGCCGAAACCACACTCGAATAAAAATACCATAAGCTTCTGCAAAGATGCCTGTTCAGAATATGCTTTTTTCACGGACTCGGCGATTCTTTTCGCTCGCATTTCACCGATTCCATCGATTTCATGCAGGAGTTCCGGTTGATGAAGTATAATATCGATTGTGTCCTCGCCGAATTTTTTTGCGATTCGTTCCGCAAAGACCTTGCCGATACCACGAATCAGGTCGGATGAAAGATATTTGACCATCGCATTTTTGCCCTTTGGCGCCGATGCCTTAAAATCCTCGAACTGAAACTGTTTCCCATATTTCGAATGTTCGTTCCAGTGTCCGAAAAGTTCGACAGTTTGTCCAATAACGGGATTAGGTATCGTCCCTGTCGCTATAATCGGGATGATTTCGTCCTCGGGGATGACTTGCAGCACAGCGAAATCGCTTTCGGGATTTTTAAATATTATTTTGCCGATTGTTCCCGAAATATGTTCTAATTTCTCTGCCATTTTTTAATTATAATCAAAAAATCGATATTTTACAAAAGAATATCGAGGAGTGGGATACATCTTTTTTAAGGCGCTACTTTTTTCTTTCTGCAATATCCGAGTAATTGGTGAAACTTGTAATTTGTTGGGTGAGGATAACATACCAGTTCTCGCAGCGGGAATCGGCGTTTCTCGGCGAAAAAACTTGTAATCGCATACAAAAAAACTTTCCTTTGATTTTATCCAAATTTGCTTATTTTGAAATTTCATTTGCAATAAGGATTTTCAATGGACAAAAAAGCGTATAGAATATTTGGCTACGACAGCATAGTGGCATTCGATTTGGAGACTACCGGGCTCGACCCGAGTTCCGATAGCATTATCGAAATCGGTGCGGTCAAATTGCTGCCAGATGGTTCTTTCGAGAAATTCGACAAATTAGTGAATCCTCATCGACCTGTGCCGTTTTTCGTGATGCAATTGACAGGAATCGATAATTCGATGCTCGAGAATGCACCGCCAATCGAGGATGCACTCGCCGATTTCCTCGAATTCATCGGAGATTCTGCGCTTATCGCTCACAATGCACCGTTCGATTGGAATTTCTCCAACGAAAAATTGAATAAAATCGGCAAACCACAATTGATAAATCCAATTATCGATACACTTCCACTGATAAGAATTATGTATCCTAATGCGATAAATCATCAGCTCGAAACTATGGCAGGGCTGTTCGGTTATAATTTAACCAAAGCTCACCGGGCTGTCAACGATGCCGATGCTACGCTATTTTCTGCAATCAAAATTTGGGAGACGATTCTCGCACTCGACGATAAAATTTTCGACAGACTCGAATTTATAATCGGTCATTCGAATCAAAATGAGATTTTGAAAATCTGGGGCGATGCACGAAAAGCACGATTACTCACTCATTACGATAAACCTGAAACTGTTGAGAAATACATTCTCGACCTGACGAATGAATTTGGCGAACCGCCATCGGAGAAAATCGAATTCGAGCCAGATGAGGTTATGCACTATTTCGATAAAAATAGTCCGCTGAATTCGGCGATGGATAATTTTAAATATCGACCGCAACAGACCGATATGGCAAAATTTGTGATGGATACACTCGTTAATGGCAAACTCACTATGGTCGAAGCTGGAACAGGTGTCGGGAAATCGTTTGCATATTTGATACCATCGCTTTACTGGGGTGCTGCAAATGGTGAAAAAATTGTGGTATCGACTTATACGAAAGCTCTTCAGGAACAATTGTTTTTTTACGATATTCCGATTCTCGAACAGAATCTGCCATTCGATTTCAAGGCGATTCTTCTCAAAGGCAAAGGAAATTATATCTGCCTTCTTCGAGCGGAAAGGTATTTGAAAAATCCATCGCTGCTTTCGTTTCGTGAGCGTGAAGGAATTTTATATATCGCAAATTGGCTTGCCAACACGAATTCCGGCGATATTTCCGAAAACAGCGCATTTATGAATTCGAGGCAGTTTCATCTGTGGGAAAAAATCCGAGCCGACGGTCATACCTGTATCGGCAGGAAATGCCCGTATTACAACAATTGCTTCGTATATAAAATTCGCAAGAAAGTTCAGGAATCGCAGGTAATTGTTGTTAATCATGCACTTTTGCTTTCGGATTTAGGCGGTGGAATTCTCGGCGATTACGATTATCTAATCGTCGATGAGGCGCATAATCTCGAACGAGTCGCTGCGGAAAGTTTCGGTGGAGTTATCGCACGATGGCGTATTCGCTCGACATTGGATTCGATTTTCTCTGAAATGCCTCAACCGAATGGCACACTGGTATTTTTGTTCTCCGCACTCGAAAATAGGCAGGATTATGCCGAGTTCTATCGAAATGCAACAAATTCGATTGTTTCTGCGAGAGCATTCGCCGATAATTTTTTCACCGAGCTGACAGCTCAAATGGAATATGTATATCACTGGCGTGAGCAAAAATATGGTGTTCGCAAACGATACGATAGCGATAATGTGGTTTTTCAGAAAATCGTAAATCTCGGCACCGAAATGGTTCGTTATTTGAATTCTGTTCGAGATAATTTGAAAATTTTTTATGAGGCAATCGAATCCGATAATGAAAAAATCGAGCGTATCCGCGAGGAACTCAAAGGTGAACTCGGCAAAATAAACGAGATTGTCGAGGAATTGCTTATTGCGATGAGTCCCACCGAAATAGATTATGTGTATTGGCTCGAAACTCCACGCCCCGACGATGATGAGACTGCGACTGCGAAAATGTGTTTCGCTCCACTGAATACAGGAGAAATATTGAATAATTCGCTGTATAATCATATCGGAGCGACTATTTTCACATCTGCGACAATGACGGTCGCTGAAAACTTCGACTATTATTTGACCACGCTGGGACTCGAGCTTGCTCCAAAAGACAGAATGGATACATTACTTCTCGGTTCGCCTTACGATTACGACCATCGATTGAAAATTGCGATTGCAAAATTTATGCCGAGACCGAGCCCGAAAAATGAAAAAATATTCATCCAGAGACTTTCCGATATTATCTGGGAGACATCGAGACGATTTCGCACGGGAACGCTCGCACTTTTCACAAGCCATAATATGCTCAAACAGGTATTTTTCAACCTGTATCCGAAATTCAAAAGCGAAGGAATTAAATTGCTTGGGCAAAACCTTTCTGGTTCGCATTCTGCAATCAAGAGACAATTCATCGAGGATTCCGAATCGGTTTTGCTCGGCACAGAAAGTTTTTGGCAGGGAGTCAATGTTCCCGGCAAAAGTCTCGAACTATTATTCATCACCAAATTGCCGTTCGGTGTTCCTGGCGAACCGTATTCCGATGCTAAACAGGAGCAAATTAATCTTCGCGGCGGCAATCCGTTTATGGAATATGTCGTTCCGCAAGCGGTAATCAGATTTCGTCAGGGTATCGGCAGACTTATACGCACCGAGAACGATAAGGGTGTGCTTGTAATTTTAGACCAGAGGATTTCATGCACTAATTATGGCAGCGATTTTCTCGATTCACTTCCAACCGAAGCAGTCGAAATCGGCAGCTCGGTCGAGCTATTCGAGCTTATAGGTAGACAGCTCGGCGAGAAACCGACGATTCATTGAATCCGACATGAGAGTTCTTCAAAATATGGAATTGAAAAGATAATTGATAGAAATTGTTGACAGAAAGTATATTGAGGATTGTATTTTTCGGTGATGATTGTGCTACAAATGTGTTTTGTATGGGGATTATTGTGAATTTGGGATAGATTTTCCATAGATTATGGAACAGTTCTTTGAAAATAATTTTTGAGAGTTTCGCTCATGCGGCTTTTTGTTTGGTTTGGATTTTTGCGAATGTGCGATAGCCCCAGAAGAATATGTAGTTATCCTTTCTGCCAGGCACTTTCTGATAGGAGTAGTAGCCGAGAGTTGCTGCGGGATTTCGTTTGGGTTTCTTCTTTTTATTTTGGGTGTTTCGATTCGGATTTTTGAAATTGTTCTCCTGCGTTGCAGCCATTACCGGTTTGGAATCGATTATAAATGTGTTTAGTGAAACGGTGCCTTTTGATTTCTTCGAGATTTTTCACGATTAAGCATTGCTCGACGAGAATAACCATCTCGACCAACACCGTAGCAAGCCATGAGGAATAGTAAAGAAAATTATTACCATAAAATTATGAAACACAATAAGTTATAAATATTACAGAAGACATATTTATCATTAAAAATAAGGAGGTTACAATGAGATATGTTTCGATTTTCACTTTGGTTCTTGTAACGATTTCATTCGCTCAGCCCAAAATGGGTGACAATGGAGTTATTTTCCGATTCGATGCTCCAAATGCAAAAGCGGTATATCTTGCAGGCGAGTTTAACAACTGGGCGCCGACAAAAGCTCCGATGAAAAAATCCGACGATGGTATCTACACTATCGAGTATCCATTCAAGCCGGGCACTTATCAATATAAATTTGTTATCGATGGCAAAGATTGGAAACCAGACCCGAACAATCCTGCAAAGGTCGATGATAACTATGGTGGGTTAAATTCGGTGATAACTATAACAAAGGATGGTAAAGTTATTATGGGCGAGGTTCGCAAAGATGTAAAACTTTCCGACGATTACTTTCTCGATGGCAAAATTTATCTGAATATAATTTGGCATCAGCATCAACCGCTGTATCTCGACCCTATCAAGGACCAACTTCGCGGTCCGTGGGTGCGAGCTCACGCAACGAAAGATTATTACGATATGGCGGCGACAATCGGCAAATATCCCGATATTCATTGCACAATCAATCTGACATCTGTTCTGCTGTTTCAGTTGCAGGAATACTATGTCGACAGATTGAAGCCCTATGTGGATTTGAAAAAGAATCGTGTCGATGCTAAAAGATATTTCACCGAAATGGCAGCGAAAACCGACCCGTGGATAGATATTGCATTGAAACCTACCGAGAATTTCACCGCCGATGACGATGCTCATCTCTATAAAAATGCCTGGAATTCATTCGGAATTTCCGATGTTATGCTCGAACGATTCCCCGAATATAGAGCATTGAAAGATAAGGGCAGCAATTTTACAGTCGAGGAAAAGCGCGATATAAAATTCTGGCATTATCTTGCATGGTTCGACCCCGATTTTCTGCGAGGTGCTGTCGAATTGCCGACCGGATATACCTGCGACCTGTCCGACCTTATACAGGAACGAGATGGCAAATTCTATCTGCGGCACAAAATCACCGAGGACGATTGCAATCGAATGATTGCCGAATGCTATAAAGTATGTGCTGCTGTCGTGCCGATTCATAAAAAACTGCTATTCGAACCCGAAACGCACAAAGGGCAAATCGAGGTCATCACAACGCCATACTATCACCCGATATTACCGCTGATTTACGATACCGATGTCGCAAAAACTTGTATGCCAGGTGTTCCATTGCCGACTCGATTTCACTATCCAGGCGATGCCGATGCTCAAATTGCAAAAGCTGTAAAATTCTATACCGATATTTTCGGGCAAAAACCTTACGGAATGTGGCCCGGTGAGGGCTCGGTATCCGAGGATATCGTCCCGATTATGACTAAAAATGGAATAAAATGGATGGCGACCGGCGATGGTGTTCTATATAAATCCACTCCATCGAACCAGCCCATATATTTCCCTTATCGCGTGGATACCAACAAACAGCCCGGCACACGAGAATCCAAAAATGCTGTGGCGATTGTATTCCGCGATACCGAACTTTCCGACAAAATCGGGTTCAAATATCAGCGAAAAACTGGCGATGAAGCCGCAGACGATTTTATTCGCTCGGTTATAAAATTTGCCTCACCGAACGAGGATAGGTTGCTCACCGTGATTTTAGACGGTGAAAATGCCTGGGAATGGTATCGGCTCGATCTCGATGGCAAGGATTTTTTGAATGCACTATATCGCAAGCTGACGAAACTTCAAAAAGAAGGGAAAGTAATCACGGTTACTACAAGCGAATATATTCTCGGCAATTCCGCACGGGGAATAGCAGAGCATCCTGTCGAGAAGATGACCGAACTCGAACCGCTATGGCCCGGCTCGTGGATAAATGCGAATTTCGATACTTGGATTGGCGAACCCGAGGAAAATCTCGCATGGGAATATCTGCTGACAACTCGTCGGGCATTGGATAAATCGGGACTCGCTCGCCCCGACCCTAAATTTGAACCATCCTCTGATGCCAAAAAGGACAAAGCATACTGGACATATCGAGCATGGGAAGAAATGTATGCCGCCGAGGGCAGCGATTGGTTCTGGTGGTATGGCGCCGACCAAGGTGCGCCTGGCGGCGATAAACCATTCGATATAGCATACCTTTCTCATTTGAAAGGTGTATTCAAATTTATGAAGAAAGCTGGCTGGAATGGCGAAATTCCGAAATTCGCACCGATTATCGGCGATGGTTCGAATGCAGGCGGTTCTGGCGGAACGATGGCACAAGGCGGAAAACCTATCAAAGTCATTTTCACCTGCGATGCATCGGCGGAAAAAGTCCCCGATGCAATATATATTGTAGGCGATAAACCCGAAATTGGAAACTGGACACCGAATAAAGTAAAAATGCACGACGACGGCAAAAATGGCGATGCGAAAGCCGGCGATGGTATCTACACAATAGAACTCGAATTCCCTGAAAATTCGACAGTTCAATATAAATATACCAATTCGGGAAAAGAGGGAGTCTGGTCGCCGAGCGAAGAATTTCCATCGACCAACCGCCAAATATTTGTCCGCGACGACGGCAGTGGGAAAATGGTCGTTAAAAATACTTTTGGCAAACTATAAACACTTGCGAGGGAATCCCTTATTAAAAAAATTGTATTCCCATCGAACTTTTTCCTAATAACTTTAAATACTATGTTGACATTCCAATAAAATATAATATAATTAATTAAATTATTAACAAAAGGATAATCGAAATTATGAAAACAGCAACAATAGATATAGAAGAAATTCGCAGAATAGTTCACGATGAAGTCAAACAAGCAGTTCGGGAACTTTTAGAAGAATATGAATTTATAACGGAGGATGATTTTTTTGATAGGGAACAAGCAATGCAACAGTTGAAAAATGGAAAAGCACTTGTCTGGGATGATTACAAAAAGAAACGCGGAATAAAGTGAATTTTGAAATAACAATATCACCAAAGGTTAAAAGAAATCTCGATACTCAATCCGATAAAACAATAGAACGAATCGGTTTGGCATTTAGAAAATTACAGAAAAATCCTTTTTATTGTGAAAGTTTGGATATAAAGAAATTATCAGGTTTTAGAAAAGATTATCGGCTGAGAATAGGTAAATTGAGAATTTTATATACCGTTGTTAAAAATGAAAAACTTATTTATGTATATAAAATTTCTATTCGTGGCAAAGCATATAAATAAAGGAGTTTTCTCCTAACATGATTTTTCGCTTACTTCATATTTTTTTCTCCCCGACAAAAAATTTTGTTATTAATAAAATTATTCGATAACCCAAGCGACAAAATCTCTTGCTCATCGCATAATTCGAGTATTTTATATCGGAATGAAAATCCATCAAAAATCCCGCGAATTTGTCTGGGGAATTTACGATTTCGCAGATACCATATTCTCGATGAATGTGGTCTCGCTTTATTTCCCGCTATTAATTGTCTCCGACCTCGGCGGTAAGGATATTTATGTCGGTTTGGCGAACTCGATTTCCCAATTGCTAATAGTTTTCACTGCACCGATATTTGGAATATTTTCCGATAGAACAGGCAAACGAATGCCATTGTTTATAATATCTGCGACTATATGTGCACTTGGCACTTTGGCAATCGGTTTTTCAGCGAAATTCGGAGCGATATTGCCGGTAATTATAACATTCATCATTGCAAATTATTTCTATCAACTTTCGCTGATATTTTACAATTCATTGCTTCCGCGGGTCGGTCCTGAAAATAGATGGGGCAAAATCAGCGGTCTCGGCACAGCTCTCGGATATATCGGCTCGATTGTCGGAATGATTTTGGTGATGCCGTTCAACACAGGTAAAATATTCGGTTTAAGCACGCCTGTTTTTGCCGGCGGAAGAATCGCTACATTCACACCGACAGCTATATTATTCGCAATATTCGCTCTGCCGACATTGATTTACTATTTCAAAGATGAGCGAAGGGTGAAATATCCTGTGGATAAAATAAATCGCCATCCATTCAAAAAAATCTGGGAGACATTTTCCGATACGAAAAAATATCCCGGCATTAGACGATTTATTGTGTCTCGATTTTTTTTCGAGGAGGGAGTCGAAACCTCGATAATATTTATGGGAATTTTTGCCGAGAAAGCTATGGGCATGCCAGATTCCGCTAAAATAGTATTTTTCGTGATTGCGACAACGGCAGCGGTGTTCGGTTCTATTATGTGGGGAAAAATCACCGACTGGCTCGGTCCGCACAAATCGTTGATGTTCGTGCTTTACGGATGGATTAGTGGGCTTGCAGTTCTTGCGATATTCCCATATCAATGGCTTTTCTATCCTATCGGCTGCTGGATTGGAATTATGCTCGGCGGTGTCTGGACAACATCGCGACCATATCTTTTGAAAATCGCTCCGAAAGAAAATATTGGCAGGTATTTCGGACTATATTCGATTTCTGGTAAAGCTGCTGCCGTGACCGGTCCGCTTATATGGGGAGCGATTATACTGATTTTCAGCGGAAAGAGTGAACTGCTTGCATATAGAATCGCAATCACAACACTTGCGGTTTTGATTGCAATCGGTGCGATTATTCTAATACCGAATAAAATTGTAATGAAAAAAAATCATTCTTTCGGAGACAACCCTTCTTAGAAGAATGACTTTCCCTCAGAATATTATTTAAACAATGGTAATCCTGTGGATTGCGAAAGGCCGAGATGCTTATATGCTAATACGGTAGCGATTCTTCCTCTTTGTGTGCGAGCGAGAAACCCGTGCTGGATAAGATATGGTTCATAAAGTTCTTCGATAGTGCCTTCATCCTCGCCGACTGCGACAGCGATTGTCTTGATGCCGACAGGTCCACCATCGAATTTTTCGATTATCGTGCGTAAAATTCGTTTGTCCATTTCATCGAGACCCTCCGGGTCGATTTCGAGCATATCGAGTGCAGCTTTAGCCACCTCGTTTGTGATAATGCCGCCGCCGTGAATCTGAGCGAAATCGCGAACCCGACGCAAAATTCTGTTCGCAATTCGCGGTGTGCCGCGGGCTCGACGAGAAATCTCCATCGCACCATCCATATCGGTCTCGATATTCATTATTCTCGCAGACCTGATAACTATTTGGAAAAGGTCTTCTGGTGGATAATAATCTATTCGCTCGACAATTCCGAAACGAGAACGCAGTGGCGCGGTTATCAATCCCGCACGGGTTGTCGAACCGATGAGTGTGAAATGCGATAAATTCAGTCTGACAGTTCTCGCACTCGGTCCTTTATCTATTACGATATCGAGGCAGAAATCCTCCATAGCAGGATATAAAAATTCCTCGACATTTCGCGGAGTTCGGTGAATTTCATCGATGAACAACACATCGCTATCTGCGAGCGACGAGAGCAAACCAACGAGGTCCACAGGTCGTTCGAGTATCGGTCCGGCGGTAATCTTTATTTCTGAACCCATTTCTGCGGCGACAATATGTGCGAGAGTGGTTTTGCCGAGTCCCGGCGGTCCATAGAAAATAATATGGTCGAGCGATTCGCCCCGTTCTTTTGCCGCTGCGACATAAGTTGCGAGTTTCCGTTTCAATTTCTCCTGCCCGATGAACTCACTCAAATGTTTTGGGCGAAGTGTTTCCTCCTCTTTGAGTTCGCTATTAACTGGTTTTGGAGTGAATATGTCGGTTTTCTTTGCCATAATTCGATAAATAAAATAAAAGGAAATATTCCAGCGTCAATGTTTATATTTTTTAATCTGCTCGTTGTATTTTTTGGGAACATATGGGGGTCGCCCTACAGAATTTCGAGAAATTCATCGACACTGAGACCAGAATTACGGATGAGCGCACGAAGTGTTCCAACAGAAAGTTCTTTATGCATCGGTATCGAGAGATTTGCTCTGATTCCTTTTTTCGAGAGTATGAGATGACTTCCTACGCGTCCCATTACAGTCCATCCCGCTTTTTGAAAAGCTTTGGCAGTCTCTCTACCAGATATATTCGCCAGTTTCGCCATTAGACCGCAACCATAATAGGCGTAAATGCTGTGTCGATAGATTCTTTCGACTTTTGTGTCATCGCTTTCTGGTCTTCAGCCCATAGCCATGCAACGATGGCCTCTTTGATATTCGCAATCGCTTCGTCTTCATTATGTCCCTGCGAAACACAGCCAGGTAATGCAGGACATTCGGCGACAATCCAGCCGTCTTCGGCTTTTTCGAGTATGATATGAAAAACCAATATAACCTCCCGATAATTTCAATATATAAAATAACTTTTTCACTATCAAAGTAAATGTTTTTCAGCAATCTACTCACAGATATTCTGTCATCGATTTTTCTATTTTAGATATATGATTCGCTTTGTTATCGTCCCGCCGTCTTCCGTCCACGCACGCACGAAATATATACCAGATGCGATTGATTGGTCAGGCGTGTAGATGTAGGGGCGGGATGTAGGAGACATCTCCCGATGTCGATTATCACGGTCGGGAGACCGTTCCCACACAACATTCCCCCGCAAATCATAGACCTTTAAGGTCATTTCATTGCGTTGCTTTCCTTCCGTCGAGACGGAATTCCCTGCAACGCCTGCGGAATATGAAACCGTGATTGCGCACGACGAATTGAATGGGTTCGGATACGCCGATAGAATATATGGACTTTCTGGACGGGATTCTGCAATGCCCGATACCGTGTCGCCATCGAAACCGATATTTACAACCATTCCATCCCAGTCCTCGGCATCGAACTCGAGCGATGACGATGAACCGACGAGCAATAAGCCATCCTCGATTGCGATAATCGAACTCGCCCAATCATTACCTGTGCCTCCATAAGTTCGCTCCAATATTTCTGAGCCATCGGATGTATCGGCTTTGATTATATAGAAATCATCGTATCCCGAACCTGTGGAATTAGTTTTGCCGAGAATGAACATCGCTCCATCCACAATCGCAACATCCTTTGCTACATCGGTATAGATTCCACCGAAAATTTGCTCCCATTGTGTTCCCGATGCGAGCGAATAACAGACAGCATAGACATCGGTCATATCGACATCGAACGATGCGGTTTCGCCGACAAGATATATTTTACCATCGTAATATTTTATTCCATAAAATTTGTCGTTATTATCGCCACCGAATGTAAAATCCAAATCTACATTCAAATCGAGGTCGAGAGCGGCAAGATAGCCATTGCTATATGCTGGAGTGCCGACACCCAAAGATTTCGTATTGCCGCAGGCGAAAATTGTTCCGTCATAAAAATCTACATCGCAGAATTCATCCGTGCCGGAACCTGTTGTTATCACGCTTAAATTCCCCGATGGAGTAGTGCTATAAGGATTAAATGTGAATACTAATGGCTCCTGCCGATATTCACTGAAATCCTGCCAATACTGACCGACAGCAACACAAATGCTTTCCGCTGGAATGTATATAACTCGATAAAAACCGTCATCGTATTCACCGCCTATCGTAGTATCGCTATCGGATGGATATTGCCAGACTACATCGCCATCGCTATCGATTCTAATGACTAAATAGTTTGAATATCCTGGAATTGCTCTTCCATAAGAATTTGTTTCGCCGACAATTATAAAACCATCGTCGATTTTTGCGACACCGTGAGCTTTGTCATTGTATATGCCGCCGTAGGTTCGTGAATCGACCTCGTCGCCATTTTCATCGAGCCAAAGACACCAGACATCGAAATCGCCAGTAGTCGTTTGAGTATAACCGACGAGCATATATCCGCCATCATCTATATGAACGCCATCCTCGAGGTAATCTTGTCTTTCTGTGCCGTAGGTTTTAAGCCATCCCGCAGTCGACAGCCCAGCAACGGCAAAAATCATAAAAAAAGAAAATATCCTATTCATTTTGAACCCCCTTTTTGTAGTGAAACAAGCAATGCTTAGAATAAAGATTCTTTCCAAAAATAATTTTTAAACAACCTTCAATTTTGTTTGTGCTAAAATTTTTTCAAAATTCTCGATATCGACAGTAGCAGTGCCATCGGTCAGTGTCGATGCTGTTCCTGCGGCGGCACCTCTTCGAATGACTTCATCTACTGGAAGTTCGGATTCGAGTGCAAGCACCATTCCAGCGACAGCGGAATCGCCTGCGCCGACAGTGTTCACAGCATCGACTTGCGGTGATTGCGCAAGGATAGTGCGATTTTCGCTTACACCGAGCAATCCGAGTTCGCCTAATGATACAGCTACAATTTCCACATATTCGAGCAGTGAACGAGCAGCGGATATAATTTCATCGATTGTGTTCAACTCGGAACCAACAAGCATAGATAGTTCGCGTTTATTCGGTTTTATCATAAACGGTGTGCCGAGCAGTCCTTTGCGAAGCGGTTCACCATAAGTATCCAATATAACTCTTGCACCTTGAGCTTCGAATATCAGCACAAGTTCCTCATATACAGTCGGGTCGATTCCACCGGGAACACTGCCTGAAATCACGGCGAATTTCGGTTTCGGTTTGAGTTTGCGGCAATGATGGAACAAATCGGATAACTCGGCGGGTGAGACATTTGGACCGGGGCAATTGAATCTGATTTCCTTTTCCGATTCATCATGAGAATGGATTATCACATTGGTTCGAGTTTCCTGTCTAATCCATACGAAATTGCAGGCGACGCCCTCGTTGAGCAATCTGCCCTCCATTTCCTTGCCGACAAATCCGCCGAGAAAACCAATAGCGATACTTTCTCCACCGAGTTGACAAATCACTCGCGAGACATCGATTCCTTTACCGCCGGCGTATCGTTCTTCACGCTCGACCTTTATGCTATCGAATTCCCTGATTTTATCGACATAAAAAGTTCTATCGAGTGCTGGATTTAGCGTGAGTGTATAAATCATAATTATCTTCCGTTCTTTTATAGTTCTCGTAAAAAAAAATAATTTAATATTCAATCTATATATTACTATGATAAAATCCAAAATCAAAATAAACTTTGAACTTTTACATTTGGATTTATTTTTTCTCTTGCATAATCGGTAAAAAACTATATATTTTTGAATATGGGTAAAAAAATTATCACAGTATCTATTATCCTTTTGCTTTCGATTATCGCTGTCGGTATCGGTATTTCGGTTTCGCCGGGAACATTTTTATTGCAGAATGTTCCAATCGGGGAAAAATATAATATAACCGCCGTCGATGGTTATCGAATTAAAATCGGTAAGGATTCCGGTTCTAAGGTCTATATTCTCACACCGCGGAAACCATCCGACGATGGCACAAAAGCGACAGGATTTTACGATTTTCCAGAACCATCGTGGTTTCATTTGCAAAGAGATATGATTTCACTTTTCGCAGATAGCACATCGACAAGTGAGATGTGGCTTACATTTCCCGATGACCCATCGTTATATAATCGTCATTTTCTTCTCGGCGTGGATGTAAGCCCGACAGTGGGTTCGACAAGTGGAATGGTAGCCGTCGGTGCGTATTTGCTATATCGTTTCGAGACCGAGCCGAAAGCCGATGTCCTGCCCGAACTTCCAGGTGGTGAAATCGCATTTGTGCCATCTGTTATCGAATTTAAAAATCTCGGGAAAAGTGCGAATGTATCGAAAGATTTAAAAATATTTCGCGGGGAAACACAAAGACTTAATCTAAAATTGTATCGTCTCGACCCCGAGTCCGAGGTTGCAAAATTCACGATTCTTTTGACACGGGGCTATCGTCGAGCGCCCGAGGGCATTGTTTATTTCCCTGATAATGTTACAATCGACAAGGATGGTGGCAAAATTTTTATTCAGGTTGCTTATGATAAACAGTTATCGTATAAAAGACTCGAGGAAATTATTATCGCTGAATCTCTCGATGGCAAGAAAGCGTTTTTGCGAGTCCATTTGATTAGTGAATAGTGTTTAGTTATATTCAAAGTTTTGCATTGGCAAGCGAGTATTGTGTTTTCATTGGCTGGTTAATTTTACATTTATAATTGATAATTTTTGAATAAACAGTTAGAGATAAATCAAAATCGGAGGTATAAAATGCGTAAGGGTCTGCTATTTTTACTAATTGTGCTGTTTGTTTCGATGTCTTGGGCTCAGAGCGTTATCGAGGCATTCGATATGGACACTGTAATTTGTGTCGGGCTTTCAGCCACACGTGGTGGTTTCGGTGTTTCTGTTATCGACAGCTACGAAATAGATGCTATCGATAGCTCGGTGGATATTATCGAGGAAAGGGTATTGACCTATGGTGGAGGACCATTTGCCGGCGGTGGAACTACTTTCCCAGCATTCTATCTCGATGGCGATGTATTTACAGCGAATCCATATCCGCCGGCTGGCGCAACCGAGGCACTTCCCAGTCATACAGAATATTCCGAAATCGAAAATATTTTAATTGCCGACTGGTGGTTCGCCGATTCATCTGTTCAGTTCACCCAGACACTTTATCCATACTCGATAGATAGTCTCGGTGCTGTGATGATAAGATATAATGTCCTCAATCACGATACTGTGTCTCACCAGATTGGAGTTATGCTTTTTCTCGATACGAATGTCGATGGTATAGATGATGCATCGTTTGTGTATCCCGGAATTGAAATCGACTCGACTACGGTTATGACTGAATCGGAAATCCCACCGTATTTTCAGATATACGAAATGGGTCCGTGGGTCCCCGATGATTCTCAGACTGTTGCACGAATTATTTTAGATGGTTTGCCGAATATCAAACCGAATCATATGGCAGTGTGTGACCAGCGCACAGGAATCGGGATTGTTGTCTGGGATTTGTATGTTTTACCCATCGAGGAAATTTCCGATGGTGGAGCTATTATGCAATGGGGTATTGTAACAATTGCACCAGGTGAGGGCATAAATTTCACGACAACTTATGGACTTGCACCGACGAGTGATTTTATCGGCGGTCCACTCGGTGGAAGAATCGAAATGCCGAGAAGACTGTCGATTTTTAGATGTGAACTTATGCCGAATCCTCTATCCGCTACCGTTCTATTCAGAAACAATACCGACAGCACGATGTATAATGTTTGCACTCGATTCGATGTCTTTAATGATGGTAGCAGTATCGACCCAGACACATTTATTTTTCTTCAAGATAGTTTGCTTTCATCAGAAATTATTCCAATAAACTGGACAATATCTTTGGATGAACTTCCAGTGGACGATACTATTGTAATATGCACATTGCGAGCATGGGCAGAAACTTTGGGAACAGATTCTTTGCCGTATGCAATCGAAACAAATATCCCGAGGGAGATTGTTGTTCCAGGTGCTACATATTTAGGTCCTACCGCCGATGTAATATATCCGTTAAATAATACATTTACATCGAATATGTATCAGCCGATTTGCATATATCTGACCGATGACGACACCACAGTTGCACCATTGTCCATACGACTCGGTTTCCTCGACCCTGTAAGTGGCGATACAATACCGTGGGAAATTCGTCCAAGTCTCGGCGGATGCACTTATGAAAACGATACGCTTTATTATCCTCACGAAATTCACCGCTCAGATGGTGAACGAGTAATTTATTATGTTCGACCGACTTACGATTTTCGCGGATGTGCATTGAATCCTACCGTTAATATTTCATATATTGTGGATTTAACTCCGCCGGAACTCGGCTATTCATATTGGTATCCCGAGGAAACCGATACGGTTCTCGACGATTCGCTTTTCATCCCATGGATAAATGTCGAGGATAGAATCAATAGAATCGATACTCTATCTGTGTCCGTTACGATTGCGGATGATGAAAGCACTCACACGCACTATTTCACCGATACCACAGCGGGATATTTCGATTCGCTACTCACTTATGATTTCGATACATCGTTTTTATATATCGTTCCGCTTAATGAGGGCTGGCGTTTCCCCGATGGTTTCGTAACAATTACGCTCGACTCGGTCTGCGATTTACCCGATTATGGCGAACCGAACTG
>JAGGZE010000146.1 GCA_021162205.1 bacterium | reverse complement strand
TCGCACTGTGCAACCGACCCGATGCACACTACAAACGACCATTCACACATTGCGAGCATCCATTCGCATGGTGCAGGTAACCGGATGCACGATGCAAACGACCATTCGCACGGTGCAAGTGGGGTGGGTCACGCATTATGTAGGGACAAACTCATGTGTTTGTCCTTGTGCATCAATCGCATTTGCATTAACAGGACGCACACACGGGACGATGGTCGTCTGCCAGTGCGTCCCTACTATAATATATTCTATTTTTTCCCTTTGTTAAGTGAAATCTCCATTGTGATTTTCCAACAATTCTTTTCTATAAATAAAATATGAAAAATAATTTGACATTCGATTTCTTGTGATTATTTTAGCAAATCGATTTTTTGAAAAATCATAATAACCAAAAATGAGGGGTGATATTATGGCACGGAAAAAAGTTGCAATGGATGGTAACAGCGCGGTTGCACATGTTGCACACGCCTGTAATGAGGTAATAGCGATTTATCCCATTACTCCATCGAGTCCTATGGGCGAAATCGCCGATGCCAAATCGGCAGCAGGTGAAACGAATATCTGGGGGACTGTCCCCGAGGTTGCCGAGATGGAATCCGAGGGCGGTGCATCGGGTGCGATTCACGGTGCATTGGCATCTGGTGCATTGGCTACTACATTTACTGCGAGTCAGGGACTTCTGCTTATGATTCCAAATATGCACAAAATCGCTGCGGAACTTCTACCTGGAGTATTCCATATTGCTGCTCGTTCACTTGCCTGTCAGGCACTATCGATTTTCGGCGACCATTCCGATGTTATGAACTGCCGAACGACAGGTTTTTGTATGATGCCATCGGGAAGTGTTCAAGAAGCGATGGATATCGCTTTGATTTCTACCGCATCCGCACTCGAATGCAAACTTCCATTCCTTCATTTCTTCGATGGTTTCCGCACGAGCCACGAAATTCAAAAAATCGAGGTGTTAGATAAATCCGATATGCAGGGAATGATAGAAGATGAATTCGTAATCGCACATCGCAAACAAGGTTTATCTCCCGACCATCCTATGATTAGCGGAACAAGTCAAAATCCCGATGTATATTTTCAGGGACGCGAAACTGTCAATAAATATTATATCAAAACACCCGACATAGTCCAGAAATATATGGACAAATTTAAAAGTATCGTCGGTCGCGAATACAAATTATTTCAGTATATCGGTGCGCCCGATGCCGATAAAGTCGTAATACTTATGGGTTCTGGCACCGAGACCGCTCACGAGGCAGTCGAGGTTCTCGAATCGATGGGCGAAAAAGTAGGTGTCATCAAAGTTCGGTTATATCGTCCGTTCAGTGTGGAATATCTCGCTAAAGCTTTGCCGCCGACTGTCAAAAAAATTGCCGTTCTCGATAGAACAAAAGAACCCGGTTCGCTCGGTGAACCGCTTTATCTCGATGTTGTCGCCGCTGTCGATGAAATGCTCGAAACCGGTATCGCTCCATTCGAGAAAAAACCTGTTATTGTCGGTGGACGATATGGCTTATCATCGAAAGAGTTCACATCAGGGATGGTTAAAGGTGTATTCGACAATCTCGATGCCGCAAAGCCGAAAAATCATTTCACTGTCGGTATTTACGACGATGTTACAAATACGAGTATCGAATGGGATGATGAATTCACTAAAAAATGCAGCAAGGCATATCAAGCGATGTTCTGGGGACTCGGTTCGGATGGCACTGTCGGTGCGAATAAAAACTCGATTAAAATTATCGGCGAGGCAACAGATAAATACGCTCAGGGATATTTCGTCTACGACTCGAAAAGAGCTGGTGCAAGAACGACGAGCCATCTGCGGTTCGGCGATGAACCGATTAGAAGCACATATCTCTGCCAAAATGCTAATTTCATCGGCTGCCATAACTGGACATTTTTATTCAAATATGATATACTCGACCAGTTGAAAGAAGGCGGAACATTTTTGCTCAATTCTCCTTACAGCAAGGACGAGGTCTGGGATAAACTTCCACGAAAGGTTCAGCAACAAATCATCGAAAAGAAAGCGAAATTTTATGTCATCGATGCTGTGGAGCTTGCAAAAGAACTCGGGCTCGGTGGAAGAATCAATACGACTATGCAGACAGCATTTTTCAAAGTAGCGAATGTTATTCCATCCGACAAAGCCATCGAACTTATCAAGGCATTTATTAAAAAGACTTATGGCAAAAAAGGTGATGAAGTCGTTCAGATGAATTTTAGGGCTGTCGATTCTGCACTCGATAAGATTTTCGAGGTAAAATATCCTGACACTGCAACAAGCACAATCGAGATGCCGCCTACTGTTCCCGAGAACGCTCCCGATTTCGTAAAGGATGTTACCGCACAACTTATAAGACTCGATGGCGATAAACTTCCAGTATCGAAAATGCCCGCAAATGGTCAGTGGCCCACTGGAACGACTCAATATGAAAAACGCAATGTAGCTGTCGATATTCCTATGTGGGATGCAGATACTTGTATCCAGTGCGGTTTTTGCAGTATTGTTTGCCCGCACGCAGCTATTAGAATGAAAATCTATGACCCGAAAAATCTCAATAACGCACCATCCACATTCAAATCCGCCGATGCTAAGGGTAAGGAATATACAGATATGAAATTTACCGTGCAGGTGGCTCCCGAGGATTGCACAGGTTGTGGATTGTGTGTCGATGTATGTCCTGTTAAGGAAAAATCACTGCATTTTGAAAATCTTCTCAAAGTTAGAGCGAATGAAATTGAGAATTGGGACTTTTTCCTGAACATTCCTGAAACCGACCCGAAAACATTTAACAAGAAAACGGTCAAAGGCAGTCAACTATTGCGACCGATGTTCGAGTTTAGCGGTGCGTGCGCTGGATGCGGCGAAACCCCTTATGTCAAACTTGCAACGCAGCTTTTCGGCGATAAAATGCTTATATCGAATGCTACAGGTTGTTCGAGCATATATGGCGGCAATTTGCCGACTACTCCGTATTGCAAGCGCGGCGATGGTTTCGGTCCCGCATGGACTAATAGTCTTTTCGAAGATAATGCGGAAATCGGGTTCGGGTTCAGTCTCACAACCCAAAGACTTCAACAGGAAGCTAAGGAATGGGTTGAAAAAGTAGATTATATCCCTGCTGATTTGAAACGGGAAGTTCTCGATGCAGACCAATCGACCGATGAGGGTGTCGAAAATCAGCGGAAACGAGTCGCTCAAATCAAAGAGATGGCTGATAAACACGACGATGCTCAAATGGAATCGCTCGCTGATTATCTAATTAGGAAATCGATATGGATTATCGGTGGCGATGGCTGGGCTTACGACATCGGATATGGCGGACTCGACCATGTTCTCGCCAAGGGGCGCGATGTGAATATGCTCGTGCTTGATACCGAGGTTTATTCTAATACAGGCGGACAAGCATCGAAAGCCACTTCTCGTGGAAGCACGGCTAAATTCGCCGCTGCAGGAAAACCGATGCCCAAAAAAGACCTCGGATTGATTTATCAAGGATATGGATATGTTTATGTCGCACAAATCGCTATCGGCGCTAATCCTGCGCAATCTGTTAAGGCAATGGTCGAGGCGGAAAGTTATAACGGTCCATCGATTATTATCTGCTATTCTCCTTGTATCGCTCACGGAATCGATATGTCGAAACAGCTCGAAGAGCAAAAGAAAGCGGTTAATTCTGGACATTGGTTGACATACCGATACGACCCGAGAAGAATCAAAAAGGGATTGAACCCTCTTCAACTCGACTGCAAAGCTCCATCGATTCCGATAACCGAGTATATGTATGGCGAGAATCGCTATCGAGTATTGACGAGAATGATGCCCGAACGAGCTAAAATGCTTGCCAAACTCGCTCAATACGATGTCGATAGAAGATGGCATTTATACAAGCAATTGTCCGAACTCGATTATAGTTGGGCAAAAGAAGAATAATTATTTACTGGAAATTATAAACGAATTTAGCGGGCGCTTGAAAAAGTTGCCCGCTTTTTTACTCCAGCACCGATGCTGTCCACAGGTCTGCATAATGAAGCATCAACAATAGTGGTTTCTCCTTGAGTGCAACAGGGCGGTTCTCGGGAATATATTGCCCATCGTGATAGCAAATCGACTGAGCTTCCTCGGCAGACAGCGAAATGAATCGGCTAACAATATATAAACTTCGCACACCGATTCCCATCGCAGTTATTTCGGGATTCGAGACATATTTTATATCATCGCCCCTGTAATGCGGGTCGGGAATGTAATATGGAATGTTTTCTTCGCCGATTTTGCCGGCATCGTGAAAAAGCGCAACGATTATGCAGGATTCATCGGAATACTGCGGTGCGAGTGTATCGCGGATTTTCAAAAGTGTTTCGGTTACGCCGACCGAATGAATTAGCAATCCGCCGGGGATATTCAGGTGAAATCTACTGCTTGCAGGTGACCAAAGCCAACTCGTTTTATTTTCGAGCCATCGGACAAATTCGTTCACCTGCTCTGCTCGCACATCGATTTTTCCTAAAAATTCACGATATTTCGCCAAAGCTTTTTCGTATCGTTCATTAGTAGGTTTATATTTCTCATCGATAATCATTAAAAATATCCCTTTCGGTTGATTGTGATTATGTTTTCAAAAGATGCAGATAAGTTTAGCTAAAATAAATTTTACTGTTTTTCCGATTCTCTTAAAAGATTTCTCTAAAAATCGCAGTCAGTCTTTTATCAATATCACCTTTAAAATCTTTTCCTGGAATACCAAGATTTTTTAGAACAACCAAGAATCTTTTATAACCATCTTCCGTTCTCATTTCAACCCATTCTACATTATTTGCTTCAAATTGTGTTATATTGGTTTCAGATAATTTGTCTGCCACAAAAACACGAGTATCTCTTGCATGTATCACATCAGCGCCTTCAGGATTTCCTTTTCCCATGAGTTTTACTTCACTCCTATATCTTTCTTCGGGATTTTTGCCAATCAAATAGAAATCAACCTCTCTCAAAGATTCTGGTATATTGCTTTGGTCATAATGCTTTTTGGGCACATTGAAAAGCATACAAAGGGTTTTAATAAGAGGTTTCTCAACTTGTTTTCCAGCGGTGCTCCATAAACCGCCTCTTAAAGCAGACCGTTTGACAGCAATAGTATTGATAACAATTAGACTTTCGCTTACATTCAATTCAACACTAACACCTTTGAACTTCACAGTCAGAGTTATTTCCAAATCGTCATCGTTATCAATCAATTCGTTCAAAGTATCATAAAGAGTATCAAAATGTTCGATTGAAGCATGGACTACTACATTTCTTCTCGCAGTATTATACATATTTGAAATAGTTTTCATATTCAGACCAGAATTTATTGCGATTTCCTTTGTTTCTAAATTCGGATTTAGAAATTCATTTTTATACCAATCAATGGTTACTATCTCGTCATTCAATTTGGCATTTACAACTCTCTTGAAAAAATCGATTGCATATTGAAGAAACTGTGCATCCAATAGGCTGATTATCTCGATACGATAATCTTCACCACGAATCAATCTTCTAATTATCTTTTGCACTACTGCGCTTTCAAGCGTCATGATTAACCCCTTTTGCGATATTCTTAAAAGTTTCAGCATCAATAATTGTTGGCGTTTTTTCTACAAAAACAGAATGATTAACTATTTCATTTCTGATTTTCTCTATATATTTCTTCTCAATTTCTGTCAGGAAAAAGAATCTATCCAAATCCATCGCCGCTTTTCCGAATGTTCCTCTGCCTGCAAATGGGTCGAAAAGCAAATCACCGATGTATGAATAGTATTTCACAATTTTATTGCACAATTCGGTTGGAAAAACCGCACTGTGAACTCTATCGAACACAGGGTCGATTTTCCATGCATTAGATGTTTCATAGTCTCCATTGACTTTGCTTTCCTCAACAATATTGCGACCATATTGATGAATGTTCCAATCTAAAAGTTTATCAGTTTTCTTTCGATAGACCATGACATATTCGGTTACAGGATTAGGTTTATAACCAAGTGGCTTTCTATGTTGCAGAAATCCGGCATTTCGATTTTTCACGCTTGCTTCGGGTTTTATCCAAATAATATCATCGATAAATTCCCATCCCATCTCAATCAAATAGGGGTGAATATCAAAAGGAATCGGGTATCTTTTGCTTGCGTGCTGCCTGCTAACTCGCGGGATTATTATAGGGGAAGTATTTAGAATGAAAAAGCGACCTTCCTTTGTGATTCTGTGAACCTCGCGAAAAACATCAGTCAAGAAATCAAGATACTGCTGGTAACTCTGATATATCGAATAATCTCTTGCATTGTAATAGGGTGGTGATGTGAAAGTGAGATGAACGGAGAAATCGGGAACATTTTTGATTATTTCTAAAACATCACCATGAACAATTACATTTCTCATATATTCAGGTGATTCAGTATGCTTTTGTGTTTTTCTTTGGGTTTGCTTTTCTGAAAAGAATTCTTTTCTAATCACATATTGAACCATTTCGTTTGGATGGTCTTTCAATTTCTTCAATTCTGTGGCAACATCCGAGTTATGATTGAATACAAGCAAAGCTCTTATAGCTTGAAGAACTACTTTAGGGTCGGTATCGGAAAGCATTTGAACTAAAAAAGGTATTGCTTTTCTCGAATGCATTCTTCCGATACAAGAAACGGCTTCACGCCTAACCATCGTATTATTTTCTGTTTGTGCAATTTCATAAACAACAGGTAAATACCGGTCATTTCCCAATTTTCCAAGATTTTTCACAGCAAGGTAGCGTATTTTTTCACTTCTACTATCAAGCAAAGGAATAAAGCAATCGCCACTA
Organism: bacterium; assembly: GCA_021162205.1. GTDB lineage: Bacteria > UBP14 > UBA6098 > B30-G16 > B30-G16 > JAGGZE01. The sequence continues at coordinate 17,581 of JAGGZE010000146.1, read as the reverse complement.
AAACCATTGGGCAATCTTCCGAGATTCTCAAGCAAAAAGACAAGAGTAGGATTATTGCCGTTTTCATTGATGAGTCTGTATAACTCTGTCTTATTGCTCTGTTTGAGTTCGTCTATGTATTCTTTTGTTAGCATTTTTTATTTAAATTTTCGCCATATTAAAAGGTGTTCATTTTTTCTTCCATTTCCAAATAATCTTTCAAATCGATTTCCGCAAGAACAATTTCTGAATTAGTGATACCTACGATGAAATGATTTTGCATGATGAGCCACATGAGCTCAAGCTCTGTCCCCCATTATTAAAGGGCATCCCGCCTAATTTGGAGACAGGATGCCCTTACAATAATTTAACCGCAGAATGTATTCTATTCGACAATCATCACGGGTGAATGTGCAAAATGCCATCGCCGGTGCAGAATATCCAGTATCCATTGCCGGGGTCGATAGATGTTGCTGGAACAAATGCTTGAGCGACACAATCCCATTTGAATAATGAACCCGACATAGCAATTCCCGATGGCTCGGTATCATAAGTTGCAGTATCTGAGACAGAACCGATTAAGTTCCATCCTCGATAGATAGGTATCGAAACCTCATCGAGCGGTGTTCCAGCGATATCGGTAGCGAATGGGTTAATTGCGAATAACCAGAAACCGAATCCCATTCGGGGCGGGTCCTCATTTATATAACGGCGAATACTTGCATCGTATTCGAGCGGACCTGCGATAATGCCATCGATTCCAGCGGTCCATCCCGGTATTGTAATCGTAATCGGCAAGGACATTAAGTTCCAGCCCAAACATCCCGAAATATCTCCGCCGCCGATATCGGGTTGAGAATAAACTATTACGAGAGTTTCATTCGCAGCATAATGATATACGGAATCCCGTTTCATATCGATATATCCATTCAATGTGAATACACCCGATGGGAAATAATGCGGACTCCAATATAGCGAACCAGCTTCCTCGATAGTAGCGATATACCATGTTACTGGAAGTTCATAAGAATTCTGGATACTTCTGCTCAATCTGTTTATAGCGGGATAATCGGGGTCGTTAAGTTCGATATACGATTCGGTTTGCGATGGCGGTGGAATTGGAATTATGAGGTCGTAAGCGGGGTCGTATCCTGTCGATGCTCCATAACCGCAGCCGATTGCGAGATTGGTTGGGAATAGATAGCCGCCTGCTCCATCGTATCCGTAGAAAATAAGGTCGTGAACCCATTGGGTTTGAATCCAATTTACGATAATCATGCCATCATCCGACCAATAACCGACACGACCACTGTCGAACACCGCATCGCTTATCATGAACGATGTAAATGCACCACCGGAAACATTATCGATTATATGAAGATGCAAATTCAGGAAAAATGAGCTCAATCCAATCGGCGATGAATTCGATGCTGTGATATGAATAATTCCGCTATCGTCTGTCCAATCGAGCGTGAAACCTGCGGATGCAGTTCCCGATGTCGTAAGCGATTCCACCGAAACAACCATCGGATTGTATCTCACCCACATTTCATAGGTTGTGAAACCGAATCTTCCAGGGTCGTCGGCGAAAATAGGATACAAAATATCATCACCGGCATCCACAGTCGTATCGATAAAAAACAGGTGAAGTCTATCGACAATGAAATCCCAGCAATATTGGTCGCCATTAGGACCGCAATAATGGTCACTCACAAGGTCTGCTGCATATACACAAACACTAACAGTTTCGCCGGCTTCCCAATCGTAAGTTCCAACAGGATTAAACGAAAGAGTATCGCCATTTAACGAGACAAGCGGGTCGTCTAAGAAATAAGTATCGGTGTTTTCTATAATTAGAATAAGTGAACCTGTATCGAGTCCCGCATATTCATCGGTAATCACGATAGCAATATCGGTCGGGATACCACCGACAACGCAACCGCTATCGGGGATTTCATTTTCAAACTGCGGTGGGTCGAGGTCCACAAGAAACCATCCAGAAACGGGTGAAGAAAGTGTGCAACCGACAGCATCTCTGGCAGCAATCAATTTATAAACAATCGAGTCGCCGGATGCAAATGCGTTAGTGTCGGGAGTATAGGTTAGCATACCATCGTCGAATATCAAACCCGGGTCGGGATATGTAACAGTATCGCTTTGAACAATGAACTGTATCGTAGAAGTGTCCACGCCATCTTCATCATAAATACCGACAGAGATAGGTTGTGGATTGCACGCGCTCCAGACTCCCATCTCGGGAGAAATCAGCCCCGCTACAACTGGTGTGCACCAGCAATGTGGAATATACATACATCCAGCTTGAAAATCGCTGTATGAACCATCGGCACTCGACAATGCTATATTGAAACAACCATCAGGTCCCATACATCCCGCGGTGTAATTGACTCTCCAGAAAAACGATATAGTATCGCCATCTAACAACTCGAGCCGAAGTTCTGGATTGTCACCATATATTATATCGATGCAGGAGCCAGCGGTAATATAAGCGAATATCGAATCTAAATCTGCACCGCTATTATTAGCTACATCGACTTGAATAACCTGGAATGTTCCCAATAGACCGATAATGTCCGAGTATATCGATGCGAAACTTTCAGATAAATTGAACCAGGAACCGCCAGTAGAATCTGCAATATCTTGATATAACCACATCGCAGTTGCTGCAGAACAACAACTTCCTGTGGATATAGGGCTTCTTGTAGCGGCGAAAAACATAAATCCATTATCGAGCAAAGTAGTTGCTACTTCATCGGCGGTCCATATAGAATGGCAATCTGCGCAGCCCGCACCAACCTCGCAGAAACAAGCATCGGTAAGAATAATAATAACTTTGAGTGCGCCTGTTCGCCAATGTATACTATCGACAGCACCCATAATAGCATCTAATGCTGTTTCCGGAATATCTGCGCCGCCTGATGAACCGATAGCTCCCATCCAGTCTGAAAAAGTATCGACATCCGATATTAAATCACAACCGTGAGGGAAATTAAAATCATCGCCATAAGTGATGATTCCGAGTGAATAATCATAGCCAGTAACAGCCATACTTTCAGCAAACTCGACGATATGAGTCCGCGCATCGGAAATGTGTGACGACATACTGCCTGTCGTATCGAGAACAAAAACGATATCCACAGAACCTGTATCCTCTGTGCAATCGATATTCAAATCGAAATCACCTGTTGTGGTTTTTAGAAATTGATGCACAGTTCCTTTGCGTATAAGACTCATATTTGTTACTCGAATACCATTGCTATTTGGTGAGTCGGCAAATATGAAGGAAAACATAAAAACCACGATAGCAATAATTAAAATACCCTTCTGCAAATTCATAAAACCTCCTGTTAAATTTATTTATAATCATAATAAGCAAATAAATTTATTTGTCAATACCATAATGAAAACTTTTTGTCTGTTTCACTCAAATAGTATCCGGTTAAAAGTTTTTAATGAGTTAGTCGATTATAAAAAGTGGTATCATCGAGACCTTTGGATTGTGATTATGTATTTTAAGTTTTCGCAATATTAAGCAGGCGCAAGACCTGCCCCTGCAGGATAAAAATGTAAAGGCGTAAAATTTTATACCCCTATCTGTTTCAGTGGATACAATATAGCTCAAGAGTCCAAATTTAAAAAATATTTGTTTTTTTATAAAAATATGCTTTTTTATGGCAATGATAATCGGTATCGGGACAGATATAATCGAAGTGAAAAGAATCGAGCGATTGATTGGAATATACGGTGAACGCTTTTTCAATCGTATTTTCACCGAAAATGAGCGTGAATATTGCGATTGCAAACCGAATCCATCGATTCATTATTCTGCGCGATTCGCTGGCAAGGAGTCTGTATTAAAAGCGCTCGGAACAGGTCTCGGTCGAAATATCCACTGGAAAGATATCGAAATCGTATCACAACAATCGGGACAGCCACAGGTAAGACTTTTTGGAAATGCTCGCAAAATCGTTAAAAATTTCGGAGAAACAAAAACCCATATATCTATTTCGCATACGGATAATTACGCTTTAACAATGGTTATTGTGGAGAAAATATGATGAAAATTCTGTTGAATGCGGATTTATGATAAAAAATTTGGAAGTAAGTGAAATTTATCTCTTTTTATATTGACTAAAATAAAATTAAAACTTTTATTATTTTCATCTAAAAAAATTCACACAAGGAGGAACCGATGGCTTACCCAAAAGTTCTTAAGGATTGGCTCACAAAAGAGCTTGGGAATATCAAAGATGCAGGTCTTTGGAAAGCGGAACGAATTATAACTTCTCCGCAAGATGCTGAAATCGAGGTAGAGGGCGGCAAGAAAGTGCTAAATTTTTGTGCCAATAACTATCTCGGACTTTGTAATAATCCAATAGTTAAAGAAGCAGGTAAAAAAGTTTTAGATAAATATTCTTACGGGATGTCATCGGTTCGTTTCATCTGCGGAACACTCGATATTCACAGGGAATTGGAGAAAAAAATTGCGAAATTTTTGGGAATGGATGATGCAATTCTCTATGCTGCCTGTTTCGATGCTAATGGCGGGCTTTTCGAGCCATTTTACAATAATGAGGATTCCGCAATCATCACAGATGAACTGAATCACGCCAGCATAATCGATGGTATTCGATTGTCCAAAAAAGCGATGCGTCTTATTTATAAACACAGCGATATGGCAAGTTTGGAGGAAAAACTCAAGGAAGCTCAAGCGAAAAAGTTTCGCATTATCGCAACCGATGGCGTATTCTCTATGGATGGAGATATTGCAAGACTCGATAGTATAGTTCCACTTGCAGAAAAATACGATACGCTCGTTTTAGTAGATGATTCACACGCTACGGGGTTTATCGGTAAAACAGGACGAGGAACATTCGAATATAACGGCGTTAAAGTCGATTTGATTACATCGACACTCGGTAAGGCGCTCGGTGGAGCATCCGGTGGTTTCACGACAGGTCCGCAGGAAATTATCGATATGCTTCGTCAACGCTCACGACCATATTTGTTCTCGAATACACTGGCTCCGGTGGTTGTCGGTTCGTCTATCGCCGTTTTAGATATGCTCTCCGAGACAACCGAACTTCGCGATAGACTCGAGGAAAATACAGCATATTTCCGCAAAGGAATCGAAAAAATCGGTCTCGATGTCAAACACGGTGTTCATCCGATTATCCCGATTATGCTTTATGAAGGAAAATTGGCTAACGATTTTGCGAACGACCTTCTCGACGAAGGAATTTATGTCATCGGATTTTCGTATCCCGTTGTCGCCAAGGGACACGCTCGAATCCGGGTTCAAATTTCCGCCGCTCACACAAAAGAGCATCTCGACCAAGCACTTGCCGCATTCGAGAAAATCGGCAAAAAATACGGTGTTGCTAAATAGAAAATTCGTAGATGGTAAATGTAGAAGATATCTCTCGATGTCGATAGTTCGATGGGGGCAGGTCTCGCGCCTGCCCTCAATAAATCGAACGCCCATCAACAGAGCGACCGCAAGAGTCGCCCCGACATTCATATAAAACAATGAAATTCATGTGAACAGATGGCTGAAGCCATCTGCAACGCATAAAAAACAGGCGAACGCCTGCCTGAAGGGGTGGAACCTTTGGTTCTTTTTAATTGGTTGAAATGTTATTTCGATTACTCAGGTGCAACAGGGAATTCCGACTTTGTCGGAAGGAAAGTTGCACGCTAAAAACAGGCGAATGCCTGCCCGAAGGGGTGGAACCTTTGGTTCTTTTTAATTGGTTGAAATGTTATTTTGACTAATCAGGTGCAACAGGGAATTCCGATTTTGTCGGAAGGAAAGTTGCACGCTAAAAACAGGCGAATGCCTGTACCCCCGACAGGATTTGAACCTGTGGCCTATGGTTTAGGAAACCATCGCTCTATCCACCTGAGCTACGGGGGCAAATTATCGATTTTGATATCCTGTTCAGAATTATTGCTCGAATACTTTATTGTCAAGGAATAACTGTTCTAATTTTATCCGTTCCAACAAATTGTATTCGGATTAAGAGATATAAAAGATTTTTATGATGTTCTAATTTTCCAATTATTATTTTCAGTGAGTAGACTGGTAATGATACTGAAAATTATATTTAAAAGTTAAATCATTTTGAATTGCATTTCTGGATGACGAACTATCATCACAGGAGCTGGAGATTTTCGCATAACTTTTTCGGTAACACTGCCCAAAAATGCGTGAGATATTCCAGAACGGCCGTGAGTTCCCATTACCACAAGGTCGACACCGTTTTCCTTGACATATCGAAGAATTTCCACGAATGGTGAACCATTGGCGAGATGTGCTTCGATTTCTAAATCGCCTGTATCGATACCATCGAGAAGTTGTTTGATAGCGGAGTCGAAATCGTTTTTCAGGTGATTAAAATATTTTTCGGCTTTACCGCCGGCCTCGAAAAAAATAGGTGAGAGAAGTTCCTCATCGAAAACATGGAATATCACCACTTTTGCGCTATATTTTTTTGCGATGTCGATTGCATAGGGCAGTGCAATTTTTGAAAGTTCCGAAAAATCTGTTGGAACAAGGATTGTTTTAATTGTTACCATTTTTTTACTCCCTGGTTAAATTTTAAAGTTTTAGAAAATAGGTTTCAGATGTTATTGCGAGTATCAAGTTCCACTCGGATGGAAGACGAAACAATCTGTCGATTAATCCGATTAGCCGAGATTTCCGGCTCGGACTGTCGGGGTCGTTATAGTAATAACGAAAATTCCATTTTTCAGAAACCTAATACTACTTTATAATTTCGGGAGTAATGAAAAGACTGATTACCGATGTATTTACTGTCTCCGATTTGAACTTAAAAAGTCTTCCAATCAGCGGAAGTTCTTTCAGCAAAGGAACGCCATAGTCGGTTTCATTTTTCTCATTTGTAACCAATCCTCCGATAACTACGATATCTCCCGATTTAACATTTAATACAGTCGTTACGGTTCTTGTTGTCAACTCGAATCCACCTGCGGCATAGGCATACCCACTGCGTTCGATATTTAAATCTAATGTAATTTTATCACCCTTTGTAATTCGTGGTGTTACTGTCAATCTTGTTCCCACCGAAATAAGCTGAGTTATAAGATTTCCCGATTGGTCTTGAGTATTTATCGGAATTTGCTTACCGGAGAATATATCTGCTTTTATATTATCCATAGTTATAATATGCGGTTGGTCGAGTATCCTGCCTTTTCCTGATGAAATAATCGCTGAAAGTTTTGTATATAATGAATATTCGCCGGAAATGATTCCCCATGTGAAATTGCCCATACTTCCAGCGGCGCCGGCACCTGCAACCTGGTCCATATTCGATGCGGTTGTTACAGAACCATCTATCTTCGAACCTTGCCAATCGACTCCGAGTTCATTAAGTTTGGATTGGTCTATTTGGATTATCTGACAGGTTATCTTGATTTGTTTTCCCAAAATATCCAACGAATCTATCATAGATGAAATTCCAGAAAATTTTTCAGGTAAATCCGAGATAATCAGCGAGTTCGATTGAGCATCTATCACGATTTTTCCGTCAGCGGAAAGCACTGTTTGCAAAGGTTCGACAAGTTTGTCCGCAGGAACATTTTGCACCCTGAATATTTTTGTTTTTTTATCTTGAAGTTGTTTTTCCTTATTGACATTATCTATTATACCGAATTTCTGAGTCCAGTATTTGTCATTAGAAAGGATATAAAGGTATCCTTCTTTTTGCACAGAGCGGAGATTGTAAAGGTCTAAAAGAAGACTAAAAAATTGGCACCAGGAAACATTTTCCAGTTTCAGAGAAATTTTAATTTTAAGGTCGGGGTCTGCGACAATATTGATTCCCGCAGTATCGGCAAGAAGAGCATAAATAGCTTGTATATCGGCATCTTGAAAGACAATTTTTTCAAAACAAGTGCAAATTGGGTTCTGTGTTGTAGTTTCATTAGTGCAAGGACCACAATCTTTACACTCTTGCGGAACACCTCTATCGAAAGAATATTCATTCTTTTGTGCATCTTGTGTTTCCTGTGCAGAAATCAACGATGCAAAGGAAATTAAAATAATAATAATAATTTTTTGAAAAATATTTTTCATTTTGTTAATAAAATACATTTTTTCAAATTTGCAAAATTATTTCTTTGCTTTTACAAGAGGAATTTCAACTTTACGAACTTGTCCAAATTCTATAAGGTCGAATCTGGCCGATGTATCGGTTACTTCGCTGCATATACCATCCTCGACAGTATCCCCCGGAGCGACAACATATCCAAAACCTGTTTCATCTTGCATAAGTGCGACATTTTTGTTTCCCATCTGCACAATTCCGACGACAGTTAATTTATCGACAGCCGGCACAGGTTCCGTTCCAATCGGAACTTTTTTAGTCGGTTTCGGCGTTATAAATGGGTCTTTCACTGAAGGAATATATATCACCATATTTCTTATATATTTTGCTACATCGATAGTTTCCCTATCGGCTGTGATACCCTTATATGTCAATGTTTCAGGACGCATATACATAGCGAGTTCGGGTGGAAGTTCCTCGGCCTCGAGAGCAAGTTTTGTCTTAGTAGTTTCAGCCACAGCGACAATATTTGCGGAAATACTTTCTGGAACAGCTTTTGTAGTCGTTTCAACGACAGCGGGAACTAAATTTTTCGCAGGAGCGCCTCTGCCAGAAGTCCACTTTTCTATTTTGGGATAGCCCGGAGTATGAATCGCAATTATAACACCCTCGGGATGTGAACGAATATCGTAATTAGAAGTAGTTTCCACTAAATCGAGCACGATTCTTGCCACAGGTTCTGGAAAAGGTTTAAATTGTGAACCTCGAACCGCCATAATTATTCCAGCGGGAACTTTTAGATATTCTTTCTGCGGCAAATTGTAAGTCGCTTCAAAAAAATCTATTCCAAGTTTGGGTGGATTATCGATTGTGAATTTCTTAAAATTCGCCGAACCGCTTGTAAATATTTGAACATAAGTCGTATCCAAAGATGTTCGTATCGTAATCTCATCTACCGAATATTGACATTGTGCCAAAGTTATAATGGCAATCGTCGATAAAATATATGTGAATAGAATTTTCATCATGATGGTTTATTTTCTCCTTTTCTGCTTGGTGCTACTCCTTTTTTAATCGCTTTAGTTTTTTTGGATTTCAATTCCTCTATTTTAGTAATTCTCTGCGATGTTTCCATATGATGTGTAAGAATAGTCATCGAAACAGAAATCGAATATTTTTTACTATCCACTTTTCCTATTTTAACATTGCTGACGAGAGCAGTAAATGGAAGATTAGCCACAAGACTTAAAAATTTTCCCAGTCCATTAAATGTAGTTATAATTTTAATATTATATGGGTCGGCAAAATAATATCCCTTCGATAAAGAGGGTTTCTGGTCGATTTTAGAAATCGATGCATCGGCTTGTTTGACCGCCAGGTCGATTTTCTTAATGAATTCGGTCATATCACGCTTATCGGGTAAAAGCTCCTCTACGAGTTTATACTGAGTAAATAATCTGTTTAATTCTGAATATAACTGTTCGACTCGAACACCACTACCTTTGGCTCGCATAAGGTCGGATTTCAATTTCTCCAATTTTTGTTGTTTTTTATCGATAATTTTTTTATTCGGTCCATAAGACATAGAATTCCATAAATATAAGACTAAAAAGAATAGCACAATAGTCGATACTATTTTCAAAAAAGTTGGACTTTTATAATTTATTTTTGAAATGTCTATCATAATTAATCATTTACCCCTTGAAACATTTTTTTAGCTGCTGCTTTATCGTAAAGTCCAAGTTTAGACCTCGTGCTTTGAACGAATCCTCCTTTTCCTTTACTAACTTCCTCGACTTTTGTTGTATCGATAACAAACTGTCCAAGTTGTTGACTGTTAAGAACGCTTCCCAAATTCATAGTAATCGAAAATGAATATCCAGATGATTTGTTAGCGATTTTTTTCTCATTTATAGAACCGACCTCGACATTATCGAAAGCATCGGATGACATTAAGTTTATCAAAAAAGTTGCAATCGCTTTTAATGTATAACCATCACAGTTTGTGACAATAGTTCCCGGTGTTTTTTCTTGAAAACTTTCTACCCAGACATATCCAGGTATTACTTTATAAAATTCGGTGAGTATTTGCACCCATTGTGCTCTTTTATTTTCCAAATCCTGAACAGCATTCATTCGAGCGGTAAGTTCCCTTTTCAATTTTTCAGCTTCCTTTTGCATTCTAATCTGGTCCTGGTATTTTTCCAATTCGAGTTGAACAGCCGCTGTATCACTATCTAATTCAGCAATTTTAGTCTGTTGGGAAAGCGAAAGAATATACAGTATCAGAATTTCACCCACAAGGATAAGAAGTCCGTAAATGAAAGTTCTATCTAAAAAAGGAATCGTTTTTTTCTTCCGCAGTTCTGGTGGAAGAAGATTTATTTTAATCATACAACCTCCATCGAACGAAGTGCTAAACTAATTCCGATTGAATAAAGTGATTTCGCCACTTCGATTGAAGTATCACCGAAAACTGCCGGGTCGAATCTAATTCGTGCAAGTGAATCGAGTAATTCACAGGGAATTTTGAGCTTGTTTGCTAAAGCATCCACAAGAAAAGGAATTCCGATAGCCCCACCGGTAAAATAAACTCTATCGACTTTAATTCCATTTGTTACATTTTCAAGATATGAAAACGACATTCCAAGTCCGATTCCAAGGTCCTCGGATGCATTGCTGACAGCTTTTTTCGTGGTAGGACTTTGTTCTATTGGAACTGTGCTTATCATTAGTTCATTAAGGTCGTCGGAGGACAAATGAAGTTCTGTTTGAAGTCTATCCCATACGCCTTGAGCGGCATTAGAAATATCTCTAACACTAAAAAGTTTCCCATCGATTAAAAATGCAACATTTGAAAGTGAATGCCCAATATTGACCAAAGCGACACATTCATCTTGCGGAATATCATAGTTATACTCAAAAATATTATACAACGCGATAGAATCGAGGTCGATAAGAATAGGGACAAGTCCCGCATCCATTATAATACCGACATAATCCTCGACGAGTTCGTTTCTTGCCGCTACTAACATAGCTTGAGTATGTTTGCCATTCTCGGATTTACCGAGTTCAAAATAGTCGAGTTGAACACTTTCGATTCCAGTAGGGATTCTTTGTTCAGCTTCGACCATAATAGATTCTTTTAATTGGGCCTCGATTTTACCTTTTCCAGTAGGAGTCGAAATTTCGACCTTATCGACCAATACCTTATGTCCTGCAAGAGAAAAAGCTATCTCGTTTATATCGGGGTCGATTTCATCGACAAGATTTTGCAATGCGAAAATCATTCCTTCTCTATCACGAATATCCTTATCCACAATCGTTCCATGAGGAAGAGGCCTTTTACCTGATTTGAGAAATGAGATATTCCCTTTTTCATCTTGATGCAAAACAACGAGTTTAACTTGAAAACTGCCGATATCCAAACCGACTAATTTTTTTGCCTTTTTCTTTTTCCCAAGCGGTAATTTTATGTTGAATTTTGGTAAATCCATTTTATAAAAATTTTGTAATTTATTCTCTTATATATAAATACATATAAAAATTAAACCTATTTGTCAACTATAAAATGTATTTTTAATAAAAAAATAGCGATAGAAACGAGATTATCCTGCGAGAATAGAACGCCATAACAAAGCTGCCATTCCAAAAAACATAAGTGCAGTAAGAATTTTTATAATAGCAGTGTTTCGTTTTAGAAAACCGTTTAATTGTTCCGATGTCGCTCCGAAATAGCTAATAAAGAATACTACAATGAGTGGAATTATGAACATAAAATTATAGAGAAGTAAATAAAGGTGAGCCTTAGTTTTTAAACCCGGTATCCCGAGAACATAAATAATAGTCGGAAGATATACTTGTCCGGTGCAGGCAAGCTCCAATAGACTGACGAAAAATCCGGTGCTAAATGCTGCGACCAAAAAATTTCGTTGCGTTTTTCTCGGTTCGTTTTCAGAAATAATAACTCGATGGATTTTTTTCTTAAGTTTATCTGGCAATTGAAGACTCATTTCTCCAAGTTTGCCCTGTCTTGCCTTGATAAAATCTATGATAGAAACAATACCTAAAATTACAGCTAAAAATCCTGTTAAAATATATACCCAGTGAGCGATAATCTTAAATATCGACAGTGAAGCCAAAAAACTGAGGAAACCTGCACCGACAGCATAATAAGTGATAAATACTGCAACAGTATAGACAAGTCCTACCATAAGAATTTCTTTCTTTTTACGCTCGGCAATCGTGAGAAATGTAATGAAGAAAATAAGAGCACCGAATGCACAAGGATTTATTCCATCCAAAAGACCAGCTATTAAGATTGGAGCAGCATTAAATTTTGAAAATCTTGCAGTAATTCTACTCTCTGCGGATTTGAGTTCCTCATCGGTAATAGTTTTCCATACAATAGTATTTTTACATTTATCACCTAATTCTTTGATTGTCGATGTCAATTTGAAATAAAAATTAGTGCCGACATTATATCCATAAATTAAACCTGTGCCTTTAATAAAAACTGCTGGTGTAGCCAAACGATGTTCTTCATCGACATTGTTTCGTTGGCAAAATGCCTCGTGCATAAGTTTATTGCGAGGTTCAGCTATATCGAATTCCTTATAGACAATAGCCGCATTAATTTGAGCTGGAGGCCTTTTAGAAAGTAATTTAAGGTCGTGGTGAACTCTATCACAGTGCGTGCATCCTTTCTCGGAGAAAAATGCAATATAAATCGTATCTTTCAGAGTAATAGTCGTTTCTGCACTTGCCATAGCGATGCTTTCTGGAATACTTTTAGATGTAGTATCGACTTTGTCAACAATAATAGTTTCTTTCGATGTAGGTGTCGGTTTTGGCTTAGATTCGATATGCGAGGTCAATTCCTCGCTTTTTAATGCTCTTTTTAAAATTCCGACAAATTTCTTCTTGATTTCTTTTCCATCGAGAACATCGTTGCCGACAAATACCACGGGAATTTCATTATCGGTTTTGCCAGCTTGAGCTTCTCGTTTGAGTAAAAGTTCATAATTATCGAGATTATTCTCGATTTCATATTTAGTTAAATGAACCCTGTCGCCATATTTTTGGAGAATCGGGGGAAGATATTCATCCATAATATATTTGCAATGCTCACAATATACAGAATAAAATATTTCTACCTCGACTCCCGAGGTAATCGAAAAGAAAGATAAAATTATGAGGCAGAAAATGATTTTTTGCAGAAAGTTTTTCATCATTATAATTAAATATGAATTATTTACCGCCGCCAACAACAGGAATAGTGATTCTCGTTATTTCTTTGCCGTCTTTATTCATAGCGGCAACAGTGAACGATGATCTTACAATCTCGCCGGAGGGAACATCATCCCTGATAGAAACCGTAACCTCGGCTGTTTCGCCTGCTGGAAAATCTACCAAAGAAAGCTGAGGTTCATTTAGATATTCTTTATAATAATCGATAACTTCAAGCGTCAATGGTTCATCGGAAATATTTTTTATTATAATTTTAGCATTTTTCTTAAAATTATCCCCTCTGCCGAGAACAATTTTGCGTGGAACAGGTGCTATCGAACGGGGTTTTACAGTATCCATATCGGCGATAAATGTAACTTTTTCAGATGGTCTCGTCGGGTCGTTCGATGATATTATCGCAGCCTTAGATGTCTTGTGAAAATATCGGGTGCTATTAAAAATAACAGTGATAGTCGTTTCTTCACCGGGTTCGAGATGCATCTTTTTCACAGGAGCAGATGTGCAACCACAAGTTGTTCTCACACGCTTGATGTCGAGTGATTCATCACCGATATTTCTGATTATATATTCATGAACCATAAATGTTCCCTCGGGAGCGAAACCAAAATTGAAATTCGGTTCTACTATCGAAATGCGAGGTCCTTTTTTCTCCTGAGATGATACTATCCCGACTATAACTATCATTACTAATGCAAGGATTAAAATAAATGGATATAACTTCCTCATAATTCCCTCCTAATTAACAATTCTTTTCAAAATCGTTATAAAAAACGGAGATGTCAAGAATAATTTAATTTTGTTCCAAAAGATATATTATTTCATCTTTTTTATAATTTCCGGTAATTTTGCCATCGCAGCCCATTGCCGAAGAGTTTCTCTCGATGGTCTCGCGGGAGAACCGAGTAAAACGGTTCCATCATCGAAAGATTTTTCTACACCAGCTTGAGCGAAAACGACGACATCGTCTCCCAAAATGAGATGTCCTGCAAGTCCAGATTGCCCGCCGAGTAAAACTCTATCGCCGAGTTTGCAACTTCCAGCAATTCCGACCTGCCCCGTTATCGCGCAATTTTTGCCGATAATAACATTATGCCCGATTTGAACGAGATTGTCGATTTTCGTTCCCGCTCCGATAATCGTATCATCCAATGCCCCACGGTCTATCGCTGTGTTAGCACCGATTTCCACATTATCCTCGATTATAACTCTACCGATTTGTGGAATTTTGCGAAACACGCCATCGGCGGTGCGAGAATATCCAAAACCATCCGAACCGATAATCGCACCCGAATGTATTATCACATTACTGCCGATTTTTGTGTTCGGATAAATGACGACTCGAGGGAATATTCGAGTATTTTCGCCGATTTCCACATTATCACCGATTACAGACGATGCACCGATTCGGCAGCGAATGGCTATGGTGGATTTTTCAATCACAGCATAAGGTTCGATTAGCACATTCTCGCCGATTTCAGCCTGCGGGTCGATATGAGCAAATTCGGAAATCCCCGGTTTCTGCTCGATAACAGGATGAAAAATTTCGACCACTCTGCGAAAATCATCCAATGGATTATCTGAAATAACTGCGGTAAATTCGGCATTATCGAAAAGGTGTTTTTTTTGAATAACGACGGCGCTCGCAAGTGTTTTTTCCAAATCTGCGCTATATTTTTTGTTATGATAAAATGAAATATGCTCGGATTTCGCACTCGAAAGTGTTGCCACATCCGATATTTCTATATCGGAGTCGCCTATAATACTTAAACCGAGTTTTTTTGCAATTTCACCGATTTTCATTTCGAGGATTTCAATTCTTGAAGAAGTTCATCGGTTATATCGAACGATGGGTCGATATATGCGATACCACTGCTTTCCGCATCGAAAATAACATCGATACCATCGCGTTCGGCTATTTTTGAAAGTGCCTGAGAAATTTCATCGTAAAGTGGAGAAGTTAATTCGGCATTCCGTTGAGTTGCCTGTCCACCATCGCCGAATATCGTAGATAAAAATTGTTGGTATTCTTGCTGTTTCTGAGCTAACAGCATTTGTTTCTCCTGCTTTTTGTCTTCCGAAAGCAGAAGTTCCTGGCGCTGATAATCCTCAGCCATCTGAGTTATGGTATCTTCCATAGCTTGAGCTTGTTTCTGCCAATTTACGACATCCTGGTCGAATTTCGCCTGAGCATCTTTCCAATCATCCCATTGTTTGCGAAGTTCATCCGAGTTGAAATAGGCAATTTTCATTTCTTTTGGAAAAGCCATTCCCGCAATCGAAATAAGAACTGCAATGATTATGAGTTTAATTCTCATTAGAAACCTCCAATCGATATTTTTCTGAAAGATATTCCCGCTAATTTCAAATGCAAGTATTTTTTATTGCGAATTGAAATCGGTTTTTATTTGCTTATTTTCTTTTGCATTTTCGCCCAGGTATCGCGCAAAGTAACCGTTCGATTGAAGACAAGATTATTCTCGGTCGAATCGATGTCCACACAAAAATATCCACGACGCATAAATTGAAATCTATCGCCCTGTTTCGCATTTGCAAGATATGGTTCGGCTAAACAGCATTTCAATATCTTTAGCGAATCCGAATTTATGAAATCGATAAAAGTTTTATCATCCGGTGGATTATTCGGCTCGGGAATAGTGAAAAGATTTTCGTAAAGTCGCACCTCGACAGGAACGGTGTGTTTCGCCGATACGAAATGCAGTGTGCCTTTGACTCTACGACCATCTACTGTGCCGCCGCCGATAGATTCGGGGTCGTAAGTGCAGTGAATTTCGATAATTTCACCGTTCTCATCTTTGACAACATCAGTGCAAGTGATATAGTATGCGTGTTTTAGCCGCACTTCGTTTCCCGGATATAATCTGAAATATTTTTTCGGTGGATTCTCCATAAAATCGTCCCGCTCGATATAGATTTCGCGACTAAATGCTATTTTGTGCGTGCCAGCGGATTCATCCTCGGGGTTGTTCACTGCATCGAGCCATTCGACCTTATCATCGGGATAATTATCGATAATGACTTTGACAGGGTCCAGAACAACCATTACACGATTGGCATGCACATTCAAATCCTCACGGATACAATGTTCCAGCAATGCGATATCGACGAGACTATCGGCTTTTGCGATACCGATTCTATTGCAAAAATCCCGAATCGATTCGGGTGTATATCCTCGTCGGCGAAAACCTGCGATAGTCGGCATTCTGGGGTCATCCCAACCGGAAACCATTTTAGATTCGACCAATTGCAAAAGCTTCCGCTTGCTTAAAATCGTATGACTTAAATTCAGTCGAGCAAATTCGATTTGTTGGGGATGATAGATTTCGAGTTGGTCGAGATACCAATCGTAAAGCGGTCGATGGTCCTCGAATTCGAGTGTGCATAACGAATGAGTGATTCGCTCGATAGAATCCGACAAGCAATGAGTAAAATCATACATAGGGTAAATGCACCATTTGTCGCCGGTTCGGTGATGCGCAGTATGCAAAATGCGATAGATAACAGGGTCTCGCATATTTAAATTCGGCGATGACATATCTATTTTTGCTCGTAATGTCTTTTCACCATCGGCAAATTCACCGGCACGCATTTTCCTGAAAAGGTCGAGATTTTCATCGATAGAACGGTCGCGATACGGACTATTTTTGCCAGGTTCGGTCAATGTGCCGCGATATTCCCGTATCTCATCGGCACTTAAATCGCATATATAAGCTTTACCGATTTTTATCAATCGCTCGGCGTATTCGTATAATTGCTCGAAATAATCCGATGCATAGAATAAACGATTTTCCCAGTCTGCACCGAGCCAGCGAACATCCTCGATTATCGATTCGACATATTCGGTTTCCTCTTTACTGGGATTGGTATCATCGAAACGAAGATTAAATTTCCCGCCGTATTCTTTAACGATACCATAGTTTAAGCAGATAGATTTGGCATGCCCGATATGCAGGAAACCATTCGGCTCGGGCGGAAAACGAGTATGCACTCGACTATCGTATTTTCCCGTTTCATTATCCTTATCGATTATCTGACGAATGAAATCGATTCCTTTCGATTTTTCTTCTATATTATCATCCATAAGTTTATTTCCTCCTGCTTAAATCAGTGTTTAGTGCTCAGTGTTTAGTGCTTAGTTCCCATCATCCCAGCCCCATTGCGGTGAACGGGTTGGGTAACTTAAAACTAAACACTCACAACTCAACACTATCTCAAATACACCATAATCAGTGTTTAGTGCTTAGTGT
>JAGGZE010000142.1 GCA_021162205.1 bacterium | reverse complement strand
CAATTATATGATATTAGGTTTCAATTATTGAAATATTTTAACCAATTGAAAAGCAATAATGTCTCCTTTCCCAAAAAAGTTCCCCCGAAAATAATTATAATTAAAATTTATAAATTCTAAAAAATCATTGCGTAAATCGATAAAGTTTTTTAATTTGTTCATTATGTTGAAAAGAAATTACATTACGATGATTATTTTATTTTCCGCACTACTGTTCGGGCAGGCGTTAGACCTGAATAAAATAGGTCAACAGTCGAAACCTGCCGACCTCGGTGTGTCCGGCAGTTCCGCTATTCAAACTGGGGCTTCACAAATCCGAAATAATATCGAGAAATTGAAAACCGCTCAACAACAGGCATCGCAAAGGTTACAGCAATTGCAATATACTCCGCTCGATGGCGTCATCGATGGTGATAAATATATAATCGGTCCGAACGATATGCTGCGAATCCAAATCTGGTCGGCGGTTACAATCGATGAATTGGTTCAGGTTACACCCGATGGAATGGCTGTTATTCCCGGATATGGTCCTGTCGAAATAGGCGGTTTAACATGGAATGATGGAAAAAAGAAGATTTTAGACGAAATCGAGAAAGCATATCATCCGAAAAGATTCGCTGTAACACTTGTTGCGGTTCGAGTTTTTTGGGCTAATATTACTGGAGCGGTCGAACTTTCTGGAAGCTACCAACTCGGTGCAACTCAACGGCTTTGGGATTTAGTTCAACTTGCAGGCGGTGCAGATGGTATCGCCGATTTGACGAATATCGAGATATTTAGGAACACAGGCGAAACACTTACAGTGGATATAACACCATATTTTACCGATGGCGATATCGATGCGAACCCATATATTTTCGATGGCGATGTCGTTTTTCTTCCACCTGTGAATGGCAAAAACGGCATAATTCAGATATATGGCACTGGAATTAGAAACGGTTTCTATGGTCTTAAGAACGATGAAACTGTTCGTAATCTCGCTCAGCAGCTCGGGATTTTCACTCAAGCATCGGATTTCTCAAATGTGCAAGTTCTCAGAGATAACGATATGATTATAGTAAATATGCTCTCCGAGGATATTCCACTTCAAAAAGATGATATAATCATATTCCCCGCGCATTTGGATTCTATTATTGTGGGTGGTCTCGTTCTGAATGGCGGTGCTTTTCCATATTATCCAGGATTTTCGGTATATGCGTATATCGCTTTGGCTGGCGGACCATCCGACAAAGGATCCGAAGCGAGAATTTCTATATATAGAAATGGCAAAAAAATCTTGCTTGGAAAGGACGATATGCTAAAACCAGGCGATGTAATAATAGTTCATCACAGCGTATTCGATAGATTTAAGGATTTGTTCGAGTCCATAGCTAAGGTTGTAAGTGCTTCGATTTCAATATATTATTTAATCGATAGATTGACAAAATGAACGAAAATACAGAATATACAATATTCGATGCAATCGATATAATCGGCAAAAAATTGGCATTGCTGATTATTTTACCGATATTTGCAGGTATTCTCGCTGTCGCTATAGGTTTTGCGATGCCTAAATGGTATCGTGCAGAGACTCAAATACTACCGCCATATTCATCTGGCGAGAGTGCGGCGAATCTATTAGGCGGAGTTATGGGGGGAATTATGGGACTCGGTGGAGAGGGCAGTTTCACTTTACCGTTTATGACTTCTCCTACCGACCTATGGGCTGCGATGGTTAAATCCAATGGTATCGCAGATTCTATTATCGCTAAATTCGACCTTAAAACAAAATACCACGCAAAAAATATGTATTTCGCAAGAAAACGATACATTTCCAATCTATATGTCGATATTGCTCAGGAGGGAATATTGACTATCGGCTATCAAGATAAAAGTCCCGTTCTATCCGCCGATATAACGAATGAAATCGTCTCGGTTCTCGATAGAACTTTGCGAGAAGTTCATGTAACCACAGCGAAAAGAACCCGTGAGTTTCTCCAGAATAGACTCGCCGAATGTGAAAAGGAACTTAAAGTTCTCGAGGATTCATTGATTCGATTTCAAAATGAAAATAAAGCGATTTCTCTCGCAGACCAGGCGAAAGTCGCAGTTGAAAATGTAGCGCAACTTTATGCTCAATTGTCGCTTTTAGATGTGCAAATCGGTGCAATGCAAAACAATGGTATAGATTATTCTCCCGAACTTATGCAATACAAATCTCAGGCGAGTGAACTTCGCAGAAAAATCTCGAGTCTCGAAAATAAGGGCGATACTTTAATTCTGGGAATACCGCTGAACCGATATCCCGACTTAATCATTCAATATGCTCGCATTTACAGGGATGTGAAGATACAAGAAGTTTTGTATGAGATGCTTCGCCAACAATACGAACAGGCAAAAATCGAGGAGCAGCGAAATACATCGACATTGCACATTATAAGTTCGGCTCGACCGCCAGAGAAAAAATATAGACCTAAAAAAGCTTTAATGGGTGCAGGAGCTATAGTCGGAATGTTCATTTTCACCTTTTTGTGGATATTATTCGAGGGTTATCTGCAAAAGCTAAAAAAATACGCACCTGAAAAGTATAATAAAATCAGTGCACTGTGGCGTAGAAAACCGAGAGTATAACCATAGAAAATCAATCCCAAAAGCGTTCTCTGATTATTTTGAGAAACAATATGCAGGATAATCCATACGAACAAAGTGAGATATTATATTATTTCGACTTTTCTTTCGCCATTTGCAGTGGTCACACCACCGACTATTTCGCCAGCAATGAATGCAGAAAAACCGGATAGCGATTCGATTGCAGAATCGGCTTGTTCGGATGGAACGATAATTAAGTAGCCGAATCCCATATTGAATGCCTTAAACATCTCGTCGTCGGCGATATTGCCGAGTTTTTTTATCAATTCGAATATCGGTATTTTTGGAGCGGTATTTTTGCGGACTATTGCTTTAACATTTTTTGGAATAACTCGCACGAGATTTCCGCAAACTCCGCCACCTGTTATGTGAGCCATTCCGTGAATGTTAACATTATCCCGCAGAATTTTCACGGCGGACGAGTAATTTGGATGCACACGCAAAAGTGCCTCGCCGATAGTTTCGCCGAGGTCGTCGATATATGTATCGACCTGCAGAGGTCTAACATCGTCGAATTTCGCTATATCGAAAAGGACTTTGCGGGCAAGCGAATAGCCGTTTGTATGCAGACCATTCGCTGGAAGTGCGATAATCGCATCGCCGGAGGTAATTTTTTCACCTGTTATCATTTTATCCTTTGCGACACGACCGATAATCGTTGCAGTTAAATCGAATATATTTGGCGGATAGAATCCTGGCATTTGAGCTGTCTCGCCACCGATTAGTGCGCAATTTACATTGTTGCATCCATTCGATAGTCCCTCGACAATTTCGGCAATTTTTTGTGGTGTGAGGTCGGAATGACCGATATAATCCAGTATGAACATCGGGTCGGCATTGTGGACAGCGATATCGTTGGCACAGTGATGAACGATATCGATTCCAACCGTGTTATATATTCCTGCGCGAATCGCCACTAAAATTTTCGTGCCGACACCATCGGAGCTGGCGAGAAGAACTTCATTATGACCGATATCATAAGCTCCCGCAAAAAGCCCTATTCGAGTTAAAACATTTTCATCGAATGTCGATTTAGCGAGTTCTGCGATTTTTTGTTTAGCCAAATCGGCGGAATCTATATCCACGCCCGATGATGAATATGTTAATTTAGTCATTATGCTCCTTCAATTTTCTATTTTTCCGCTCACACTCATTTCACCTGCACCATCGACTTTAATGTATGCTATTTCTCCTCTTTTGCCAAAACCTTTCGCTCGAACTTTAAGATAATTTCCAGTATGCCCCGTTATTATGTCGCCATTTTTCCGTTCTACAATGAAATCGAGATTTTCACCGATAAATTTTTGGGCGAATTCTGTTCTATTCGCGCTATCGATTATTCGTAATAATTTTGCCCGCTCATTCAAAATTTTCGATGGTATCTGTTTCAGTTCGAATGCCTTTGTTGCGGGTCTCGGTGAAAATTTGAAAATATGAGCATAATTCAATATTTTAGATTTCAGCAATCGAACGGTTTTCGCAAAATCGTTATCGGTTTCGGTTGGATAGCCGACTATAATGTCGGTTCCGAAACAAATATCAGGTCGATTTTTGCGAAGTCGTATTAGTTTTTCGAGCAAATCATCGACCGAATAAGCAGGTCGGTTCATATCGGCGAGTAATCGTCGACTTCCCGACTGAAATGGGATATGCAAATGTGCGGCAATTCTCGGTTCTGCAGCGATTAAATCGAGCAATTCATCGGTTAATCCTGGTGGCTCAATAGATGACAGCCGAATGCGGTATACATCGGTTTGCGAAAGTATCGATTTTATCGAATCGACTAATTTCATTTCGCCGTCGCGCCAGTCTCCGATATCCACACCTGTCAGGATGATTTCCCTGAATTTTCGCTTCACAAGAATTTTTGCCTGCGATATAATGTCATCGGTTTTTCGGCAGCGAGATTTCCCGCGAATTAGTGGAACGATACAATATGTGCATCGCTTATCGCAGCCATCTTGAATTTTCAGTTGTGCGCGAGTTCGAGAAATTCCCGCACCATCGATTGTAACGAAAACATCTGTGGAATCGCTATTCGCGGGTTTAATCTCGAAATCGTTCTCGATAATTTTATGAATCCCATATCGCATTTTTAATGGAACTATTATCGCTTCGTCGATTTTATCGAGAAATCCTCGATTTATTGCGTTGGCGGTGCAGCCTGTTAGCAAAATTTTCGCATTCGGGTTTTCCCGACAGGTTCGGTGTATGAACTGGCGAACTTTCTGGTCTGCTCGACCTGTAACCGTGCAGCCATTGACTATAATAAAATCGGCATATTTCCAATTTGTTAGGTTGTGTCCAGCAAAAATAAGTTTTTCAGCGATTATATCGCCCTCGCATCGATTCAGCCGACAACCAAAATTTTTGATATAAAAACGCATCTGATATATAATCGGTTAAAATGTATATACAGAAAATATGCAGTGCTAATATTTTTGCAAAACAAAAAGGAAATCCCCACAAAGCAAGTTTTTCCGATTGTTTTAATATTGTGAAGTTTTTAAAAAAATACCCGAACGGGTGGAGCCATTCGGCTCTTTTTGAGTGCGACTTTATCGGAATTCAGGGAATAATCGTGTAAAGGGAAACATTTCAAAACCATTGCAGAAAATCATTTAAACTTGAAATGAATCGGCTGTCGCCATTTAACGAGAACTTTTCTATCTCTTTGTTGACCTGGAGTGAATTTCCATTTATATATAGCTTTCAAGGCAGCATCCTCGAAAATTCCTTCTGGTTTTGCCTGAACAACTCGCGCACTCCCTGCCAGCACATCGCCGGTAGTATCGACTACAAATTCCACAATAACAGTGCCTTCAAGACCAGAACGCCTTGCAATATCCGGATATTTAGGTTTAGGATTATTTAGAACTTTAGGTTTAACCTCGACCTTAAAATAAGGAACTTGCTCTATTTCGACTGGCGGTGGTGGTGTTTCATTAACATCGATTTCAGAACTGGCAATAGTAACTGTATCCGCTTCCTCTTCCTCTTCGACCTCGATAACCTCGGCCGCTTTCGGTTTTGGAGCTTCTTGCTTTTTGATTTCCTGTTTAGTTATCGGAATTTGTTCAACCTCTATCATAGTCTGATATTCCTCGATTTTCAACGCCTTAACTCGAACCTGTGTAAAAGTAAGGAAAATTAAAATCATTGCCAACAATGTGATAAGCGTTGCTTTTCGAGTTATAATCGGTAACCAGTTTCTCAAATCTGCTTTTGGGTCTAAATATTTCACGATGTCCCACCCCCTTTGGTGAGTGTTGCAAAATTGACCCTTAATGCATTGGATTTTTTTAATTCTTCGAGCAGTTGAGCGACAATTCCATATTTCGCATGTTTATCGGCACGCACAGATACGATTATTGCTGGATTCTCCTGCATTTTCTTACTCATAAGTGGAGCAATTTTCTGGAGAGTTATCGGCATATCGTCGATATTTAGATGGTTTTCGGAATCTATCCATATATGAGTGATAATTCGTTTCTTCTCTATTTTTTTGGTTGCTTTGGCAGCGGGCAATTCGACTTTAAGTCCTTGAAATTGCTTAAAAACCGTTACCGACATAAAAAATATGAGTAGAAGAAACACTATATCAGCTATTGATGCAGTTGGTATCTTGGCTGAACCTTTATTTTTTGCTGTAACTTTCATCTCTCTCCCTCATATATAATATACTAATTTTTTTGGAAAAGTCAATACCTAATAATGCTAAAAAACAGGCGTTGCCAGCGAAATTTTTTCCTTAAATTTAGGATTCTCCTTTTTCAAGTCCTTGAATGCGAGTTTTATCTCATCGAGAGCATTAACCATAGAATTATAATCTGCCTTAGCGTCGGTTACAAGTGATACGACAAGTTCGGGATTCTCATTTAGACGCTTCTCGACTCGCTCTCTAATCTGGTCGGATGTTATAATTTCCTCGCCGATAAGTATTTTCCCCTCAGAATTTATATAAACCGAGAGAACATTTTCCTTAGTGAGTTTAACTTCTTTACCGGGAGGAGGTAATGTCAAACCGAGACCCTTATCGGGATTCATCGATGTCGTAACAAGGAAAAATATCAGCAATAGGAAAACAATATCCGCCAACGATGCAGTAGGTATTTCAGCATCCTTATTTATATGTTGTTTTCCGTGAAGTTTCAACGCCATTTTATTGCTCCGCTTTCTTCAAAATTCCTTTATCGATAAGATTTTCAAATAATTGATTTGCAGAATCCTCCATATCGACAACCATCCCATCGATAATAGCAACGAACCAGTTATAGAAAAATTGAAGTGGAATTGCGATTGCGAGACCGAAAAATGTCGTCAGCAATGAAACTGAAATACCACCTGCGACCTCGGATGGAACGATGTCATTTGAACGAGCAATCTGTTCGAATGCAAGAATCATTCCCTGAACCGTCCCAAGAAAACCGAGCATAGGTGCAATCGAAATAATCGTCGAAATCCAAATCATTCCTTTTTCGAGAATTCCCATCTGGATAACAGCTTCGTTCTCGACAGAATTATTCGCATATTCCAATCCTCTATCTACTCGTGCGAGTCCGGCGTGAAAAAGAGCTGCAATCGGTCCACGAGTTTTCTCGCAGAGTTCGATGGCAGATTTTACACCCTTCTCGTTTATTATATCGAGAATTTTGTTTAGAAATTTCTTACTATTTATTCTTGCCCTATATAGAAGCCAGAGTTTCACAATCGCAATTATGATTCCGATGATAAATAGGAACAGAAGAGGCCACATTAAAAATCCGCCCTTATTGAAATAGTAGACCATATTTTGTCTCCTTTCTTAATTCATTGTTTAGTTTGATAAAAAATATTTTTTTATGAATACAATGTCAAACGATTTTTTAATTTTATTTAAATAACCGAATTAAAATGCTTTGCATTAAACTCTGAAACTCTTTTATATTATATAGGTATTCGGATATAATTATGCAATAACTTTTTTATTGGAGGATAAATTATGCAATTGGATATAAACAAATTTACCGAGGAATCGCAGAATTTAATAATGCGTGCATTGGAGGAAGCCCAAAATAGAAAGCATTCCCAAGCTGAACCTATTCACATTTTATATGTTATGGCGGATGACCGCGGAGGACTGGCAGCGAAAATATTAGGAGCTGTCGCAGTGGACCCGACCGAAGTGCTGGAAAAATGCAAAATCTCTCTCGCTCATATCCCAACATTAAACACTTCGATAGAAGAAGTTCATCCATCGAGTGAATTTATGAAAATTCTTCAGGATGCTATGAAAATTGCCTATGAAATATTTAAGGATGATTACACAAGTGTCGAACATATCCTATTGGCTATGCTAAAAAATGAGAATACCGATGTTTCGAAAATTCTTTCCGAATTGGGAATTACAGAGGATAGATTGCTCAAAGCATTGAAAATAATTCGTGGGCATCATCGTGTAACCGACCAGAATCCCGAAACGAAATTTGCTGCACTCGAACGATATGGAATAGACCTCACAGCGCAGGCGAAAAAAGGCAAACTCGACCCGATAATCGGCAGAGAAGAAGAAATTAGACGAGTTATCACAATTCTTTCCCGCAGAACCAAGAATAATCCAGCATTGCTCGGCGACCCCGGTGTCGGTAAAACCGCTATTGTCGAGGGATTGGCACAAAAAATTATCACAGGCGATATTCCCGAATCACTTCAAAATTCGAGAATTGTTCAACTCGATATGGGAACACTCATTGCGGGAACAAAATTTCGCGGCGAGTTCGAAGAAAGACTGAAAAGTTTTATCAAGGAAATTATCGAATCTAATGGGAAAATTATTCTATTCATCGATGAAATGCACACGATAATCGGCGCTGGTTCTGTTCAGGGTTCGTTAGATGCAGCGAATATGCTAAAACCACCGCTGGCAAGAGGCGAACTTCGCGCTATCGGTGCAACCACTGTCGATGAATATCGCAAATATATCGAAAAAGACCCTGCACTCGAACGAAGATTTGCTCCTGTTTTTATCAAGGAACCGTCTATCGAGGATACTATCTCGATTTTGCGCGGATTGAAGGAAAAATTCGAGATTCATCATCGCGTTAAAATCAAAGATGAGGCATTAGTCGCCGCTGTCAAACTTTCGACTCGATATATCACGGATAGATTTCTTCCCGATAAAGCTATCGACCTTGTGGATGAGGCATCGGCACGATTGCGTATCGACCTTTACTCGACACCGAAACCATTGGAAGATATAATCAAAAAGAATCGGCAGTTGCAACTCGAGGTCAAGGGATTGGAAAAAGAACCTGAAAAATCTGATGAAGTGAAAAAATTGAAGAAGCAAATCGCAAAACTCGATGAAGAGCAGAAAAAACTAACTGCCCAATGGGAATCTGAAAAAGAATCGATACATAAAATCAGCGATACTAAGGGAAAAATCGAACGGGCGAAATTCGAGTTCGAGCAAGCTCAAAATAATGGTGATTTGGAAAAAGCCGCTAGAATTCGCAATGGCGCTCTTATCGAACTTAATAAAATGCTCGCAGATGAGCAAAATAAACTTGAAAATATACAGGGAAACGGTCGATTGCTCAAAGAAGTTGTCGATGAGGATGATATTGCAAAAGTGCTGTCGGAATGGACAGGTATTCCAGTGAATAAACTTACGCGGACCGAGAAAGAAAAACTTATGCATCTCGAGGACGAAATCCACAGTCGAGTGGTGAATCAGAAAAATGCAGTCGAAGCTGTTGCTCGAGTTGTTCGTTTGGCGATGGCTGGTCTTTCCGACCCGAAACGACCGAACGGTTCATTTATATTTCTCGGTTCGACAGGTGTCGGCAAAACCGAACTTGCAAAAGCACTGGCGGAAACTCTATTCGATACCGAAAAAGCACTCATTCGTATCGATATGTCGGAATATATGGAGAAACATTCTGTCAGCCGATTGATAGGTGCACCTCCTGGATATGTCGGATACGAAGAGGGTGGGCAACTTACCGAAGCCGTTCATAGAAATCCTTTCTCGGTAGTGCTGTTCGATGAAATCGAGAAAGCTCATCCCGAAGTATTCAATATTTTGCTTCAGGTTTTAGACGATGGCAGATTGACCGACAACCGCGGGCATACTATCGATTTCAGAAATACTATTCTAATAATTACATCGAATCTCGGTGCGAGACTTATAGTGGAGCGGCTCGAGGAAATTAATCCCGAAAATCGCGATGCGATTCATTCGGAAATCGAGATACAGCTACGGGAACTTTTGCGGAAAAATCTACCGCCCGAATTTCTCAACCGAATCGATGAGATTATCGTTTTCAAATCGTTGCTTATGAACGAGGTAAAACAAATCGTTAAATTTCAATTCGATTACATTTGCAAAAGACTTCGAGAGCAAGGGATGGATGCGAAGTTGACCGATAAGGCGGCGGAATATATCGCTCACAAGGGTTACGACCCGATTTTCGGTGCGAGACCGATTAAGCGGGTGCTCGAAATGGAAGTCGCACAGAAACTCGCAGCGATGATATTGAATGGAAAGCTTGCTAAAGGCGATGTCGCCATCGTGAATGTGAAAAACGGCAAAATAATAATAAATTAACTGTGAAACAAGAGATTGCAATTTCTTGTCGAGTTATCGCTTACGATTTTTTTGTAAAGATTATATTCGCCGCAGGGAAAAATAAAATATCGCCGCAAGTCGGTTAAAAATTTTTGAATGTATATCATCTGCGTAAATCGGGCGAAAAAATTTCATTGGCACTTGACACAGCTTTCAAATGAATAATCTTATGGTAAATCGGGAGAATGAATTGAAAAAAATAATCCAAGAAATAGTCGATAGCATAGCATTTATAAGGCCATTGCTTTTGATACCGATTTGGACACCTGCAATTATCGGTTTCTGGAATGGCGGTGGAAATAAAGGTATCGGCGGCGAATGGGAACTGATTCTATTAACTACATTTCTCGGTGCGGGAATCTACGGTATCAATCAGCTTTTCGATATCGAGGGCGATAAAATCAATAATAAGAATATTCCATTCGCACTGGGATTTTTATCGCCGATGTATGTGAAATCGCTAATATTCGCATCTTTTTTGGGTGCATTGATTGTGGCATTCCCGATGGGTATAACACTAAATCTGCTCGTGATTCTCGGTCTAATACTCGGTATCGTATATTCTGCTCCACCGATTCGATTGAAGGACAGGACGATTTATGCACTTATCGCCAATGGTTTCGGGCACGGAATGTTGATATATCTCATCGGATACGCTTTCGCACTCGATAAAATCCAGAATGCTCGATGGGATTGGTTCGTGATATTGCGAGCGTTGGCTTACGGGATAGCATATAGTTCGGTCTATCTATTCACCACTGTTCCCGATATCGATGGCGATAGAAAAGTGGGCAAAATCACATTCGCTGTGCGTTATGGAGAACGAAAAACTATGGCACTCGGACTTCTTGGAATATTTTTAGCTGGTGCAACAGGATTGGCATTCAAGGAAACCGCACTGTTTTTAACCGCGATAGTATCGTTACCATTTTATTTTGCAGCACTCTCATCGAAAGAAATCGAGCCGAAACTTATTGTCCGGGCAAATAAAATCGCAGTGCTGATATTGGCATTATTCGCCTGTTTCTATATCCCCACCTTTATCGTGCCTATTGCTCTCGCGATTGCATTTGCAGCAATTTACAATAGGGTTCGATTGGGCGTTAGATACCCGTAGGTGAGCCGTTCGGCTCTTTTTAATGGCGACTTTTTTCTTAATCCCGATGAAATCGGGGTCTTGCTTATGGAATCAGCAATTCATTGTCGCCGAGAAATTTTGATTGAGCAGGTGCAACAGGGAATTGTTCGGAGAACAAGGAAAGTTGCGCACTAAAAACAGGCGAGCCCTGCGGTTCTTTTTAAATGGTAAAAATTTATTTTTATTAATCAGGCGTTGCAAGGAATGATTGTTTTACAATCAGGGACGCAACGCGAAGAAAACACCCGAAGGGTGTGGTGAAAATGTTTCTAATATCATTACGTAGCGGAAGTTATGGCAATGGCTATATTATTTCGGATGGTTCGGATTCGTTGCTTTTCGATGCTGGTGTGCCGAGAAAATTAGTTCTATGGGCGATGCGTGAATTTGATATTCCACAACCCGAGAATATATTTATCTCGCACGAACATTCCGACCACACGAAAACTTTGGATGTTCTCGTGCGAGCGTTCTCCCCGACTATATATGCCACCGAGGGAACATTCGGTGCGATGTTCGTCGGCACGAATGGGGCGGATAGAAAAATTGTCGATACCGAAAGCGAAATTCCTATCGGCAATTTTGCGATACGATTCATCTCGAAACCGCACGATGCCGCAGAACCTGTCTCATTCATTGTCGAGCGAACATCGGGCGAAAAAATCGCGATAATAACCGATATCGGTTACCCCGAACCAGCTGTTGTCGATGCCGCTAAAAATGTGAATACTTTGCTTATCGAATCGAACTACGAACCCGAAATGCTTCGAAACTCGGATTACCCAGAGGAACTGAAAGAGCGAATCGCCGGCGATTATGGACATCTGTCGAATTTTCAATGCGTGGAATTTCTTCAACAGGTGTCGTTCGATAAACTTTCCACAGTGATTTTGGGACATTTATCAGAACACAATAATTTGCCCCAACTCGCATTAGATAAAGTTAAACCGAAAATTCCATCCGATGTAAAACTTGTTATCGCATCGAGATACGAACCCGTAGCAGTGAAAGTGAAAT
>JAGGZE010000176.1 GCA_021162205.1 bacterium | reverse complement strand
GGGTCGAACATTTTGCCTCGCTGCTCGATAATTTCATCCTTCGCCTCGGCAAAAGTCAAAGGTGAATGATATTCCCTGAATGAAGTGATAGCATCGAATACATCGGCAACAGCGATAATTCGCGCACCGAGCGGTATCTGGTCATCCTTTTTACCGAATGGATAGCCCTTGCCATCCCATCTTTCGTGATGCTCGGATGCGATAAGCGGAATATCGCGCATATATTTTGCAAAATGAATTCTCGAAAGGATTCTATATGTCATAAGAGCGTGCCGTTTGATTTGCTCGTATTCATCTTCGGTAAGTTTCCCCGCTTTTTGCAAAATAGCATCGGGAACAGAAATTTTTCCATAATCGTGCAAAAGTCCTGCCCAATAAATTTTTTCGACAGTATCGTTAGAAAGACCGAGTTCGATAGCGATACCCTTGGAATAAATCGCTACACGGCGGGAATGACCTCGCGATATCGGGTGTTTGGCATCGATTGTAAATGCCATCACATCGATGAAACTTTCGAATGTTTGCAAAAGCTCGGTATATAACATTGCATTCTCGATTGCAATAGCAATCTGAGCGCTAACGATTCTAAGAAAAGACATATCTTCTTTATCGAATAGTTCGCCGTTCAACTTATTTATCGCTTCGAAAACACCGATAGGTTTCCCCTTCCTGTTTTTAAGCGGTAATGCGGCAATCGATTTCGTTCTAAATCCTGTTCGCGTATCGATAGATTGGTCGAATCTTGCATCGGCATAAGCATCCGCAACGATAAGCATCTGATTATTTTGAAGAACCCAGCCGGCAATTCCGTGGTCTTTGGGAATTATAATCGGTTTGGAATTCTGGGCAATTTTTGTCCATAATATTCCTTTATCTGAATTATAGACGAATACCGAACATCTTTGGGCATCTACGGTAGACGATGTCTTTTCGATAATTAAGGGAAGAAGCTGGTCGACATCCATCTCACTTTGGAAAGTAACACCGATTTCTAAAAATTTATGGAAACGTTCTATTTCGCGTTTCAATTTTTCTTGATTGGATGAATTTTGTTCTGAAGTTTGCGAACCTATTTTATTTTCGATGTGCATATTAGGTTTATCTTTGGTTAGCAATTTCGACAATTATCTATACCCCCTTTATAAGCTATGATATATAATTTGAAAAGGATTTTTAGGCAAGTGTTTTTTTATTATTCATCAGATAAATTCTAAAAAGTCATCGATTTCATGAAAATGCGCTCCTCTCGAATAAAATTCTTGCGAACAAATAAAATTATATTATCTATAATGTCGAATGAATCACTGGAGGAATATGAAAATCTATATATTGACAATATTTCCCGAACTTTTCACAAATTATTTCAAAAATGGTCTCGTCAAAAAAAGCATCGAGAATGGACTAATCGAATTTGAATCGATAAATTTTAGAGATTTCACCGAGGATGCTCACAAAACAGTCGATGACATCCCATTCAGCGGCGGCTCCGGAATGGTAATCAAACCCGAACCCGTGATAAAAGCATACCTTTCGATACCATCGATGGAACGCGAAAAAGCATTGAAAATAGTGCCATCGGCAAGAGGCAATTTATTCGTTCAATCCGCTGCGGAACAATTCGCTCGACAGGATTTCCTAATATTTTTCGCAGGCAGATATAAGGGTTTCGACCAGCGAATTGTCGAACTGATGGATGCCAGAGAATACTCAATCGGCGATTATGTAGTTCAAGGCGGAGAGATACCGGTATTGGCTATGCTCGATGCCTCACTGCGTTTGATTCCGAACTTTATAGGCGACAGAGATTCTGCGGCATCGGATTCATTTGCCGATAGTGTGAAACTGCTTTCCGCTCCAGATTACACGAGACCGAGAGAATTTATGGGCAAATCGGTACCCAATGTTCTTTTATCAGGCGACCATGCAAAAATCTCACAGTGGAAACATCGCGAGGGACTTCGATTGACGATGGAACGCCGACCCGATTTGATTCCGCAGGCACAATTGACAGAGGAGGATTTCGATATTTTAGATGAACTCAAAGCCGATGCACACAAGTCGGAGAACGAAAACAATACCAAAATATTATAAATGAAATGCTCGACAGTATTTAAATCCGACAAAATTATTCTCAAAATAAATATTTTAACATTTTAATTTCTACTGTTATTTTATTAGGCGAAATGAGGATAAAAAAGGGAGGAGGTCAATAATCAAAACCAAATTATTCATTGCTGTGCTTGTCTTTGTGCTGGCTGGCGTGTGCTTCGCCGATGGCTGGGAGCGCACCTATGGCGGAAGCGACGATGATTGGGGATACTGTATAACAAATACTTACGATGGCGGATATTTAATAATTGGAACTACAGAATCCTTTGTTATGGGTGTGAAGAAGATGTATGCCATCAAGATAAACTCTGGTGGCGACACACTTTGGACGCGCTTTTATGAAGGTTCTGAGGCGTATTCTGTTGTTCAAACAACCGACAGCGGATACGCAATTGTTGGATATATAAAGGAGGATATATTATCTGATAATGATATATGCTTCATCAAAACAAATGCTGATGGCGACACTTTATGGACGCACAGATATGGCACAATCGACACTATGGGAATCGATATTTATGATGAAGTAGGATACTGCATAAAGCAAACAACAAACGGCGGATATATCATTGTGGGCTCTGCATATTCAATTGAAAACTGGAATGATGTGTATCTTATTAAAACAGATGGCGATGGTAATGTATTATGGGAACGAACATATGGTGGTGCCACCACCGATAAGGGCTTTTATGTCATCCAGACATCAGATGGCGGATATATTGTCGTTGGGGAATCCGATTCGTTCACAGGATATTTTAATGTATATATTTTCAAGACGGACTCTTCCGGAGTTGTTGAGTGGACAAAGAATTATTGCGGATATGGCTATGCCCATAGCTATGCTATCGCTGAACTTGCGGATGGCAATTTTGTGATAGCAGGCAGAACATCGGGATTTACGCCGTTGGAAATGGACAATGATGTTTATATTATCAAAATAGATTCTTTAGGAGATTCATTGTGGACACGCACATATGCGGGTGAAGGAGATGAAGAAGGTCCTTATGATGATATAGCATACTCTATTACTCAAACATCGGATGGTGGATTTGCGGTGGTTGGATATACATCATACTGGGTTGGACATGATGATGTATGGCTCCTTAAGGTGAATGCGAGTGGCGATACTCTTTGGACACGCGTATATGGTGGAGATAATTTTGACTATGCAAACTCCGTTGTGCAAGCATCTGATGGTGGATATGTCATCGCAGGCAGCGCAGGCACATTTGATGAGGGCTCATATGATGTCTATCTCATCAAGACCGACTCGCTCGGTTTCGCTGCAATAAATGAGCCAGCTGCGCAAAAGCCTGTTGCCCTCTCGCTCACCGCTTACCCGAATCCGTTCAATTCGGCGTGCGCAATCACGGTTTCTGACGGTAGGGGTTTGGCGCGCCAAACCCTTACGAATATCGAGGTCTACGATATAATGGGGAATGTTGTGTGGGAACGGTCTCCCGACCGTGATAATCGACATCGGGAGATGTCTCCTACATCCCACGCATTCATCTGGCAACCCGACAAATCCATTACCAGCGGAATTTATTTGATAAGGGCAACAGTGGAGGATAGAACAATCACCAAGCGGGCAATATTAATGAAATAGTTTTGAATCGGTGATGAAAATGAATGAATCCTGCCTGGGTGGGATGATAAATGGTGCGCAATCTATCATGTTGCATTATTTCATCATTGGTATCAATGGTTCAAAAGGATGCGAAGAAAACATCCGAATGGGTGAATGACTAACAAAAAAACCACAACAATTGGGTCGCAGCGCTAAAACCAATAATCCTCGACCCGCTAATTAAATCTTTTTTACCTAAATACCATCTGCGTAAAGCAGACAGACATTTTTACTAATAACTTGACAAAATTTAATTTAAATAATATTTTAGCTTTGTAATAAATTTTAAAAAGGAGAAAAAAATGGATGAAGTAGCAGGAACACCTCAACCTACCGAACAAGTCGGCGAATATGAACCTACATCGGATGAAAAAACGATGGCAATTCTTGCTCATGTTCTCGGGATTCTCGTCTCATTTGTTGGTCCATTGATTATATGGCTCATCAAAAAAGATGAATCGAAATTCGTAGATTTTCACGGGAAAGAAGCACTCAATTTTCAGATTACAATGGCAATCGCGTATATTATCGGTGGGGCACTTTCGGTCATAGGTGTTGGATGCATAGTTATGCTCGCCGCCTGGGTAATGATTATTGTGTTTGGAATTATTGCAGCAGTCGCCGCAAATAAAGGTGAATTTTATAAATATCCCGTTACAATTCGGTTTATAAAATAAGGTTTTGCAAATTAAATGCCCATTTTTTATATTTAAATCCCCTTAAATAAAGGGGATTTTTTTATTAGCGATTTATCGTTAAAATATCTTTGAAAATCGGATATTAGTTTTTATAATGATATTCTAAAAAACCTAAACAGAAAGAGGAAATAATGAAAAAAGCAGTAATTATCCTATTCGCAATTTTATTAACTTCGAGTATTTCATTGGCAGTCGAGGACCTTCCGATTTTTCGAGAATGGATTCCCGACAGTATCGTAGCTCGTCCACCTGTATATCATTGGACACTCGACAATGGACTCGAAGTATTATTTTGGGAAAACCATACTGTGCCTCTTGTAGCTTGCCGTGTTATGCTTAAAGCAGGTGGTGCTTTCGAGAATAAATATCTCGGTTGCGGTATATCGCATTATCTCGAACATCTCGTATCGAGTGGAACTACATCGAAACATACCGAGGATGAATATAAAATGATGGTTCAAAAAACGGGTGCATCTACAAATGCTTACACAACAAGCGATGTTACAGTTTATCACAATACGGGTCCCGCAAAATATTTCGATACATTGCTTTCTATGCTTTCGGAATGGGTTCAGGATTGTCAATTCGATTCGTTCGAGGTTATCCGTGAAACTGGTGTTATCACGAATGAGATAAAAATGGGCGAGGAAGAATCGGGTAGAGTAATCTGGAAATTATACAATAGTTTATTTTATAAAGTCAGTCCATATAAACATCCGACAATCGGCTATTTGAATAATTTTCTCGGTGTCGAAAGAAACGAGATAATCGACTATTATCAAAATCGTTATGCGCCGAATAATGCTATCGTTGCGATTGCAGGGGACCTCGATACCGCTACTGTCAAAGCTGTTGCAGAATCGCTTTTTGGAAATTGGGAACGCAAAAGAGTAGTCGATGTTGCGATTTCACAAGAACCTTTACCTGTTGCGGCGCGTGTAGCTGAAAAAGAAATGGATGTTAAAGTTACTACATTTATGATGGGATTTCCGACGGTATTTTTCGGCGACGATGACCTTCCAGCATTGCAAATTTTGGGAATGATATTGTCCGCCGTGCCGACATCGCGTCTCGACCTTCGACTTGTTCAAAACGATAATCCACTTTGCCATTCGATTTCGGCATATTCATCTCCGAAATATCGTGATAGAGGACATTTTAGAATCAGCGGTGCGTTCGATTATGAAAATCGCGATAAAGTAATTTCTACAATATGGGATGAAATAAATAAGGTAAAAAATAAAGGTGTTACAAAAAGCGAAATTAATTGGGCAAAAGATTATATTGTTAAAAGTTTGAAACGAGAAAATGAAACGGTCGATGGTGAAGCGGGTAGTCTTTTATATACTTTTTTAAATTCGGGGAAAGCGTTCGACCTCGATTTTTCTCTAATGCAAATTCAACGAGTTACCAGAGAAGATATTCAGCGAGTTGCAAAAAAGTATCTCATTCCAGAACATATGATTCTCGCGATTGTAAAACCGAATGGAGCTACTTGCTCATCGGATACGCTTCTTTTCTCGAAAAAATCTACCGAACCGCCGAAATTCGAAGTTAGAACCTTATCCAATGGAATACGAGTCGTTCTTGCAGAAAATCCAGCGCAAATGACCGAGGATATTTCGATGTATATTATGGGTGGTTCGATTTACGAACCTCTACAGAAAGCGGGTTTGGCACAATTCACGGTTAATTACCTTAGTGAAGGCACAAAGAAATATAAAAATTTTGAGTCTTTCCAACGCAAGCTCGATGAACTCAATATTCAAACATTTGGGTCGGCGGGAACTCATACTGTTTTTTTCAAGGGCAATTTCGTTCCATCGGACCTCGACAATATGTTAGACATAATCGAACAGATGATTTTCTATCCCACATTTCCAAAAAGTTCTGAAAATAAGCTTAAAGAGGGAATACTTGCGCAAATTCGGCGAGCGCAAAGTTCGTGGGCATCGGAAGCATTTTTATTCTTTAACGAGAAATTTTTCAAAGACCATCCTTATGGTAAACCGGGTTTTGGCTATGAGGAAACAGTTGTGAAACTCACATCCGATAATGCTCGCAATTACTGGCATAATTTATTAAATCCTGAAAACATTGTTATTGCAGCGGCGGGACCGATACCTATCGATGTTTTAACTCGAAAATTAGAAAAGATATTCGGCAAACTTTCATCGAAAGGTAAATCGCTTTCTCAAATACCGATAACTACAATGCACACTCAACCAGAAGAGTTCACCAAAGATGTCGATAGAAAACAATATACATTAATTGTCGGTTACGATGCTTGCGATACTCGGAATGAACAGGATAAATGGGCATTGAAAGTTGCATCGAAATTGCTTTCTGGAACAGGTGGACTTTCTGGTTGGCTGCCTATCGCGCTTCGTGGTGAGCGAAATCTCGTATATGTAGTTTGGGCATCGTATTCGGGAAAACTGTTCGGTGGAAATTTTTATGTTGCTACTCAATGTCAGCCGCATGATTTCGACACGGTTAAGGCAATTATTTTCAGGCAAATCGATAGACTTAAAAAAGGTGATTTCACAGATGAGGATATCGAAAGAATTACGAATGCTATGGCGGAGCAATATATTTTCAGCAAACAACGACAGAGTGCTCTCGTAGATGATGTGGGATTGAATGAACTTTACGGTTTCGGAATAGATTATTCCGATAAATATCCAGAGAGAATTCAAGCAGTTACAAAAGATGATGTAGTTCGTGTAGTGAATAAATATTTCGGTAATCCTGTGATAGCAATTCTTAAACCGAATATAGATGATAACAAATAATCTAAATTCATTTGTCAGATAAAGAAAAAATACCATTCGAGTTCAAACTCTCGACTTACGATTACTATTTGAGTAAGGATAGAATCGCTCAGTTTCCCGCTGAACCGCGAGATTCGTCGAAATTGTTGGTTGTGAAATCAGCCGAATATTTCGATGAGACAAATTTTTCAGATATAGTGAACTATTTGCGCGAAGACGATATACTCGTTCTCAACGATACCAAAGTTTTCCCTGCGAGAATATTCGGGACAAAATC
This sequence comes from bacterium, assembly GCA_021162205.1. Taxonomy (GTDB): domain Bacteria; phylum UBP14; class UBA6098; order B30-G16; family B30-G16; genus JAGGZE01. The sequence continues at coordinate 11,654 of JAGGZE010000176.1, read as the reverse complement.
GAGCGGTGCAAAAATCGAATTCCTGCTGCTCGAAAACATAACACAATCTCATTGGAAAGTTCTAACTCGCCCAGGGAAAAGATTGAAAATAGGTTCACTCGTGAATTTCGACAATGATTTATCAGCGGAAATAATCGCAAAAAATCCCGATGGCATCTGTGAGGTCGAATTCTCACTCGAGAATGAACAATTCTGGAATGCAATCGAAAAAATCGGGCGAGTGCCATTGCCGATGTATATTAGCCGTGATGATATTCCATACGACCGCGAACGATACCAGACAGTTTATGCGAAAAACCGCGGAGCTGTCGCTGCACCGACCGCTGGACTTCATTTCACTCCCGAACTTATCGAGAAGCTCAAATCGAAAGGTGTGCAAATCGCATTTATAACATTAAATGTCGGTTGGGGAACATTTAAGCCGCTCGAGGTCGAGGATATTCGCCAGCATAAAATGCACCGTGAATTCTATATAATTCCACCCGAAACCGCTAAAATAATAAACGATGGAATGCGAGATAGCAGAAGAATAGTCGCAGTCGGCACAACGACTGTTCGTGCTCTTGAATCCGCTATCAAAACATTGCCTTTGAAACCACAGCAAAACTGGACAGATTTATTCATTTATCCCGGATATAAATTCAAAATTGTCGATTGCATAATAACGAATTTTCATCTGCCAAAATCATCGCTATTAGTGATGGTATCTGCATTCTCTGGAATCGATACGATTAAAATGGCTTATGAATATGCAATTGCGAACGATTTCAGATTTTATTCATACGGCGATGCAATGATGCTGGGGTAGTAGTTTGAACCTTCGGCTCTTCTCAGTGGCGACTTTTCTCCCGTCCGGACGGGATTCATTGTCGCCGAGAAATTTTGATTAATCAGGTGCAACAAGGAATGTCCAGACTTGTCGGGGCAGGGAAGTTGCACAAAGAGAACACCAGAACGGGTGGAAAAGAAGTTCCCCCAGACCCCTTCAAGAAAACTTTAGTATTTCTAACGAACAAAGTTCGTTAGAAAATATTCAAACTTTTCTGAAAAAGAGTTTGAAAACTTTGATAACGCAAGTGCAACAATTCATTATCGCCGAGAAATTTTAATTAATCGGGCATTGCAGGGAATTGTCGATTCTATCGGCAAGGAAAGCAATGCGAAGAAAACACCCGAAGGGTGCTATTCGACGGTTACACTTTTTGCGAGATTTCTCGGCTGGTCCACATCGCAGCCACGCAGCACCGCTATATAGTATGCCAACAATTGAAGCGGTGCTGCAGATAGCAATGGTGTGAAAATATATTCGGTTTTCGGCACATAAATCACATATTCTGCGAGTTGTTTAATGTCATCATTGCCCTCGGTTGCGATTGCGATGACCTTACCGCCTCGTGAACGGACTTCCTCGATATTGCTGATAATCTTTTGATACAACGGGTCGTCGGTCGCGAGGAACAGAACGGGCATATTTTCATCGATAAGTGCAATCGGTCCGTGTTTCATCTCCGCTGATGGATAGCCCTCAGCGTGAATGTATGAAATTTCTTTCAATTTCAATGCGCCTTCGAGAGCGACAGGGAAATTATAACTTCGACCGAGATATAGTGCATTCTGATGAGATTTCATCTGCTCGGCGATTTTTTCTATATTGTGGGTTGCTTTTTCGCGCTCGAATATTTTCTCGACCTTATCTGGTATTGTGGCGAGTTCGGAAATCAATTTTTTGCCCTTCTCTGCTGGAAGTCCACGCATTCTACCGAGCATAATCGCTAAAAGCGACAGCACCATAACCTGCGATGTGAATGCCTTTGTCGATGCTACTCCGATTTCGGGACCGGCGTGGATATATACGCCTGCATCGGTCTCGCGGGCGATTGTAGAACCGACTACATTTACGATGCCGAATGCTTTGGCTCCGTGAATTTTCGTTTCACGCAACGCTGCTAATGTGTCGGCAGTTTCTCCCGATTGACTTATCACAATCACCGGTGTTTTCTCGGTAAGTATCGGGCTGCGATAGCGAAACTCCGATGCGTATTCGGTTTCCACTGGAATGCGGGCGAGTTCCTCGATAAGATATTCACCGATAAGTGCAGAATGCCAACTCGTTCCGCAGGCGGTGATTACGATTCGGTCGGCATTGGAAAGCAAATCGTGATACGGTTTCAATCCATTCAACCGAGCTGTGCCTTCATCGATATTGAGTCTGCCGCGAAAAGCATCGCGAAGTGTCTGCGGTTGTTCATATATTTCTTTCAGCATAAAATGCGGGAAACCGCCCTTTTCGAGTTCCTGAATGGAATAGTCGATTGTAACAATATCGTGTTTGATTTTTTTACGCTGAAGATTTTTTATTACAAAATTATTCTTTTCGAGAATTGCATATTCGCCCTCGTCGAGATAAATCACTCTATCTGTATAGCGGACAACAGCGGTGGCATCGGATGCGATAATATTTTCGTTCTCGCCCGCACCGATAAGTAGCGGACTTCCGTGGCGAGCGGCATATATTCTATCGGGTTGGTTCTCGAAAATAACGCCGAGTCCATAAGTTCCCTCGAGTTCGAGCAGTGCCGACCGAAACGCTTCCTCGAAATCGCCGCTGACACCGAGCATTTCCTCAATTAGATGAGCGATAACCTCGGTATCGGTTTTGGTGGTGAACTTATGCCCTTTCGATTCGAGAAATTTACGCAACGCGCGATAATTCTCGATAATACCATTATGGACAACGGCGATTTTCCCAGTGCAATCGGTCTGAGGATGAGCATTCGTATCGGATGGTTCACCGTGAGTCGCCCAACGCGTGTGTGCGATACCGACAGTCGATTTTATTTCTCTGCCATCGAGTTCTTCTATCAATTCCGCGATTTTGCCCTTACGCTTAATTGTCAGCAGTTTTTCATCCTCGATAATAGCGATTCCAGTAGAATCGTAGCCGCGATATGCCAACCGTTTCAATCCATCGACCAGCACGGGGCATACATCACGATAGCCAACATAGCCAACTATTCCGCACATTGTTTATTCTCCCGATTTAGTTAAATCCATTACGATTAATAATATATACGCTTAAAGGCGTTCCTTAAATCTGTGATAAAATGCTGAAAGTTGCTGTCAGCTCGACATAAAACTTGAATATCGAGCTTTTCAATTATATCACCAGCATATTCCAATCCGGTATATACATCGAATTCCTTGAAAAATTCCTTTAGCATTCCCTTATAATATCCTTTTTCACAACGGAAGGGAACTTGTTGGATATTTGATAAATCCGTTATTTCTCTTATCACATCGATATCTTCTACTAACCACCTTTCGATATAAGGACAAGGGATACAGAATACGGAAATATCCTTCATTCCTTGATGATCTCTATATAAATCCGCAAGTTCGGTAATCTTGCTCTGATAATTCCGGCATTCCGTTTTGTTCCTACAATCTGAATCATGAACGACAATGATTATGTCGGGTAGTCCGGATGAGTTGTCGTAATCTTTAATGAATTTCTTTAATTCATTTTTAAACCTACTTCCACCTCTTCCAAAAATGCTATTTTTTATAGTGCATGAGAATTCATCGTGTGCTATTCTCATGATGAATTTCGTAATAGATTCCTCGTGTGCTCTATCCTCTAAGAAATAAAATATTTCTAATGCCTTATCCACCAAAATCACCTCTCAGCATAAGGTCTGAAAGGCTTGTTTCAATCATTTTCTTTTTAAATAATGGACCGTAGTATTTTTCTATAGGTTTTATCCCGGATGAAGGACCTTCTTTGTAAGATACGAACAGGTTTTCGTAGTCGAATTGTTCCGCAAAATACGGGGAATGCGTTGTTATAATAATTTGTTTGCTTTCACTTACACCCTTAATAATGTCGGCTATCTGGCTTATTCTTACCGGATGTATGCCATTCTCAGGCTCTTCATAGGCAATTACCGTAGAAGAATTTTTGGGATGTAAAGCTGCGAGAAGACCGATTACTCTCAAAGTGCCTTCGGATATTAATCTCGAAGAGTAATCTATGCCCATTTCATTAAGTAAGAATTCTACAATCCCTTTCCTTTTATCAAGCTCGACTCTAAGTTCAGGGTCTGAAGGTAAAATTTGTTTTATACCACGCACTAATGTTTCGAAACTTCGAGGATATTCGTCAAGCAAGGTTTTGAGGAAACATGCTAATTGCTCTCCATTTTCCCCTATTTCGAAAGTATGGTGGGGTGGGCTTTCTCTTCGCATCAGTTTTCGCGGTTCCAGATAAAAAATCATCCAGTTCTCGACTTCCCTTTTAAATGCAGAAATATGTCTATAATAGGGTTCGTAAAAATTTTCTGAAATAACGGTTCTGTCTAAACCCAAAGGATAATATTTCGGGTGAGATTGTCCTTCTATGCTAACAGAAAATACCTCTTCTCTGTTTTCACGCCGGATTTTGCTTATAAAAGGCTTTTTACTTTTGACCGATTTGACCGAAAGGTTTTTATTTAAAGCTTCTAATCTCTCGTCCCTGACCTGAATAAGAAAATTTTTCTGGGGAAAAGCTTCCAATTCGATAGTATATTTTAAATATGGCATCCAATTTATTTTTTTCCTTGATTTGGCACCATTTAACCCCGTTTTCTGTTCAATAATCCTATCTATTTCGTTTTTTGTATTCTCAGAAATTTCTACTATAGCCTCGAAACACATTTTTCGTGATTCTTCCTGTAAAAGTTTCTCCAATCCAATATCGCCATAAAAAAAGCTTTCCGAGGGAAAACCACGATGTTCCTTAAACGCTTCATTCACGCTCTTTTTTGAGATAAATTTAGAAAACAAACTTATCGCATCGAGGAAATTCGATTTACCGGAAGCATTTGGACCAAGTATAACAGTGAGTCGTTGCAATTCGATTGTTACATCCTTAAACGATTTGTAACCTTTTATTTTTATACTCTTTAGCATCCTTTTCTCCTCCTTTTTTTTCCACTTCTAAATAATCCTTTTTCTAAATCTTTCGCAAGAAATAATTTATTTTGATTAACAATTTTCGTCATATTAATCCCCTACTTGCTTGCTCGCTTGTCCCGCCCGGGTGGGACAGTTCCGACCTGTCGGGACAATGGGTTATCGTGTTTCATCATTAAATCATTTCAATCACTGGTTCAGATTGTTTCTTTTTCTCTTCCCCTAAATTTACTCCAGCCGCTTTTCTTTCGAAAGAAAAATTATCGATAGACTAAGAGCGAATTTGGAAGTGTGAAAGAGCATTTCATTTTTTATATATATCATTCTATAAATTCCGATAGATAAAAAATTCGATTGCCCCAATCGTCCAATTCGTATATAATCTTATTGCTATGGCAAATGATTGGATAAAAAAAGTTCGTATCGGAACATCGGGATATATGTTCCCCGATTGGGCGAGGACATTCTATCCCGCTGGACTTCCGAGAGATTTTTGGCTGCGATATTATTCATCGATTTTCAATACACTCGAATTAAACACGACATTCTATGCGATTCCATCGCGGAAGCAAATCGAACGGATGGTCGCCCGATTGCCCAAAGATTTCGAGATGCTCGTGAAAATTCCACAGACTGTAACTCATCGGCATTTACCCGAGAACGAAATGAAATCGGAATTGCAGAAACTCGGCGAAAATCTTGCTCCCGCCGATGAAAGAGGTATAATCGGCGGTTATCTCGCTCAATTCCCCGAAAGTTTCAAACCATCAGGGCATAATCGAGAAATTTTGATGAATATTATCGAATTTATTCGAGGGCAAAAGTTTTTCGAGTTCCGCAACGCTTTGTGGCAAAGCGATAATACACTGAAAACTCTGCGCGAAAACAATGTCGGCTGGGTCGTTCCCGATGTGCCTAAAATCGAGCGACTGACACAACCGCAACCGATTATAACATGTCCTTACGGATATGTTAGACTTCACGGAAAAAACGAGCAAAACTGGTATAGCAACGACAAGGATAGATACGACTACCTCTATTCCGATGACGAACTGACGATAATCGAAGAACTTGTGAAAGAATTATCTGCTCGTGACTCTAAAAAAATATTCATATTTTTTAATAATTGTCATATGGGCAAAGCGGCTCGGAATGCGATTAAATTTTGCGAGATGCTCGGACTTCGCACACCCAAAAAAGGATTGTTTGACATTTGAAATATTTTGCATAACTTGTTTCGATTGCGATATGAAAAAGAAATTTTTATACATATTGTTCGTTCTATCGGCATTTGCAGGATGCTCGAAAAATCCACAATCGGCGGATGATAGCGAGAATGATATTCTGCGAATAACCGCAGTAACATTAAGCCAATCGATTTGCGATGCTGGAAGTTATGTCAGAATTTCGATGGAATATTCTTATGATGGAGCCAAAGCTGTATCGATTGATTGGGAACCCGATGGTGGACGAATTATCGAAACATATAACCCGCAAATCATTTATTGGCTGGCACCAAATACATCGGGGATATATCGAATAACTATAACCGTCACAGATAGTGAATATACGGCTCACAGCCATATTACGATTCAGGTTCTCGGTGGACAGGGAGATTAATTCGTAAAATTTAATTTTCTATTTGCTAAAAATAATAAAATCTTTTATTTAATGAGTTTGAAAATACAAAGGAGATGATATGAAAAAAGAGGACATAAATGTGGTTGTTGCAACCGATTGCGGAAGCACTACCACTAAGGCAATACTTATCGAAAAACACGATAATGAATATCGTTTGATGTATCGAGGCGAGGCACCTACCACTGTTGAGGCGCCATTCGAGGATGTTACAATGGGTGTGCTGAACTCGGTGAATGAGGTCGAAGAATTATCGGAACGGAAACTTATCGATAAAAATGAGCGGATAATTCGTCCTGTTAAGGACGATAACGGTGCTGACATTTATGTTTCAACATCGTCGGCTGGCGGCGGTCTTCAGATGATGGTAATCGGTTTGATACGCAGTATGACCGCTGAAAGTGCCGAGCGTGCCGCTCTCGGTGCTGGTGCTATCGTTATGGATGTTATCGCTGCTAATGATAAGCGTCCGACTCACGAGCAAATCGAGCGAATCCGAAGACTTCGCCCGGATATGATATTGCTCGCAGGCGGTATCGATGGCGGCAATATTCAACAGGTTGTTCAAATGGCTGAACTTATCGCAGCCGCTGCACCGAAACCTCGGTTAGGTATGGCTTACGAATTGCCCGTGATTTACGCCGGCAACACTGGTGCTCGTGATGAAATCAAACGGGTTCTCGAAAAGAAAACCGATTTATATTTGGTTGAAAACCTTCGCCCTACTCTCGACGAGGAAAATCTCAATCCCGCAAGGGATGAAATCCACAATCTATTTATGGAGCATGTTATGGCGCAGGCGCCTGGATATAAAAAGCTTATGAGCTGGACCGATGCACCGATTAGACCGACTCCTGGTGCTGTCGGCGATATGATGAAACTCGTTGCCGATGAAGAAAATATTCAGGTTGTCGGTGTCGATATCGGCGGAGCTACTACCGATATTTTCTCTGTGTTCCTGGATTCCAAGGGTGCTCCGCAATTTCATAGGACTGTATCCGCAAATCTCGGTATGAGCTATTCGATTTCAAATGTATTCACCGAGGCAGGTATCGACAATGTTATGCGGTGGATACCATTCAAGATGGACCCTCGCGCATTGCGTAATCAAGTGAAAAATAAAATGATTCGACCGACAACGATACCTCAAAATATGGAAACCTTGATTTTCGAGCAGGCACTCGCTCGTGAGGCCTTAAGATTGGCATTCACTCACCACAAAACTTTTGCAACCGAATTGAAAGGAATTCAAAAGAAGCGCACTGTATCGGAGACTTTCAACCAATCCTCCGAACTCGCGAATACTCTTGTGAATATGATGACACTCGATATAGTAATCGGCTCGGGTGGAGTTTTGTCTCACGCTCCGAGACGGAATCAGGCCGCGCTGATGGCTATCGATGCTTTCCAGCCCGAGGGTATAACTCAACTCGCAGTGGATTCGATATTTATGATGCCTCATCTCGGCGTGCTTGCGCAGGTTCATAAGGAAGCGGCATTGCAGGTTTTCCATCGAGATTGCTTGATTAAACTCGGCACTTGTATTGCACCTGTCGGTTTCTCTAAAGATGGCAAGAAAATTTTGACATTTGAAATAACCTATGCCGGCGGTCGTGTCGAAACTGGCGAATTGCATTTTGGCGAAATATTATTATTCCCACTCGATATCGAGCAGGAAGCCGATGTTAAAATTAAACCAGTTCGTGGTTTTAATGTCGGTGCGGGTTCGGGAAAAGAAGTAGCATCGAAAGTTCACGGCGGCGTAGTCGGTCTCATTTTCGATGGGCGCGGAAGACCATTGCAAATTCCTCAGAACGATGAAGAACGAATTCAAAAACTTCGCCAGTGGTTCACAGCGTTAAATGCTTATCCCGATTGGGTTTTTGAAAAATATCGATAGTGCATTTGCAATCAGAATATATCGGGGATAATATTTTAGTAGGGACGCCACATTTCAGAATGAAAATCTATTTTTTAGAAGCGAGTTCCCGCAATATTTTCAGGTTTTTGCTATCCCAATCGTCATCTTTTGGGGTTTCGATAACTTTGGGAATATCGACGAATCTGCTATCCTGCATAATCAACCTGAACGGCTCGATTCCGAGATAGCCCTTGCCGATATGTTCGTGCCTGTCCTTATGCGAATTTAGTGGATGTTTTGAATCGTTTAGATGAATACCGACAAGTTTTTTTAATCCGATGATTTTATCGAATTGTTGCCAAACATTTTTATATTTTTCTGGAGTAGTGAAATCGTATCCTGCGGCAAAAGTATGGCAGGTATCGAAAACCACGGTTAGTTTTTCAGAATATTTCGATTGCGATATAATATCGTGAAGATGCTCGAATTTCCATCCGAGATGAGAACCTGTGCCAGCGGTAGTTTCGAGTGCTATATTCACATTAAACTTATATTCTGAATATATTTTGTCGATTGCAGATGCTATTCTTTTAATGCCCCATTTTTCATTGCGATTATGCGGAGAACCTGGATGCAGAACGATATTTAATATCCCAAGCGAATCGGCACGAGACATTTCATCGACCATAGCGGAAATGTAATTTTCCCATTTATCATCATCTGGCACGGCAAGATTCACTAAATATCCAGTGTGAGCGAGAATAGCATCGATTGGAATGGTTTTTATTTTGCTCGATTTCTCTTCCCATTCATCGATATTTTTATGTGGAATTTCTCTATCGAATAGTTTTCGCGGTTGCTTGAGAAAAATTTGCATAGCGGTGCATTCGAGTTTTAATGCTCTATCTAAGGAATTTTGAATTCCTCCCGCAATCGAAATATGTGCACCTAAATACTGCATATTAAATCCTCTATATTAGTTTTCTCGCTGCGATATTTATCGGGTCCCAAACAATTCCAATCGGCGGCGTATATGGAATATCGAGATTAGCCAAATCCTCGGCGGTCATTCTATTTGCCACTACCGAAACGATTATATCGAACCTTTTTGTGCTTTGCCAATGTCCAATATATTGTCCACCGAGAATTCGTTCAGTTTTAACATCACAATATAAATTAATCCATATCGGCAAATGTCCTGGATAATAATGAGCGCAAGAAATAGATTTGATAGTGGTTTCAGCGATATTCCATCCCATTTTCTCCACTTCGGAAACAGGTGCACCCACAGTTTCGATTCCGATATCGAAAAACTTTGTAATAGTAGAGCGCACAATGCCCTTGAATTTTGGAATTTTCCCGGCGATTGCATAACCTGTAGCGTGTCCCTGTTTATTTGCAGTAGTTCCCAATGGCATCCATATCCATTTACCTGTTATCAAATCGCGGATTTGAGCGCAATCTCCCGCAGCATATATTCCTGGACGGCTGGTTGCTCCTTGAAGGTCCACATAAATCGCATCGCTTGCCCCGAGTTCGAGACCGATGGATTTTGCAAGCTCGGTATTCGGGTGAACACCCGTGGCTACCAATGCGATATCGGCTTTTACTTCTTTATCGTCGGTGTGAACTGCGACAAGTTTGCCACTTTTAGATTCGAACGATATAACTTTGGAATTTAACATCACATCGACATTATTCGCCGATGCCTCGTTTAGAACCGCAGAAAGCATATCCCGATTTCGGATTCCAAGCAATGTCGGAAGCATTTCGATAAGTGTAGTTTTAATTCCCGATTCGGTGAATGCTTCAGCCATTTCCATACCGATAAATCCGCCGCCTATTATAACACCACTTTTAACATTATTATCTTCGATATATTTTTTGATATTTTTGGCATCGTCGAGACTATGTAAAGTGAACACTCCATCGGTATCTATTCCGGGAATAGACGGAATTACCGATTTCGCTCCTGTGGCTATTGCGAGTTTCTCATATCGAAACGATAATTCTCTGTTCTTTTCGGTATCGATAACTTTGAGCGATTTTGAATTTGGCTCGATATAATTTACCCGGTGGTTTGTATATACTTTAACTCCCTTTTTGGAAAGTGCGGTTTCGGGAGTCAGAACAATAAGGTCATCGAGGTTCTCGACCTTACCTGAAATGTAATATGGTGTTCCGCACAGTGCATAAGATATATAATTCCCAGCCTCGAAAACGACCACATCCCATTCGGGGCGAATTTTCTTTGCTGCCGATGCGATACTCATTCCTGCGGCATCGCCGCCGATTACTATTAAGTCCGCTTTATTCATAATTATTTCTCCAATACGAGTCTATATATTTTTTCCATTTTACTATCGAAAATCGGTATAGAAAAATTTTCAATCGCTTTTTTTCTGCCCATCATTCCTAATTTTAATCGAATTTCTGGATTTTTCAATAAATAAATTATTTTTTCTGAAATTTTCTCGGGAGTCGGTTCCACAACATAACCACCTACGCCATCTGCCAATATTTCCTCTGGACCGCCTTTCGATGATGTTACGGTTGGAATCCCACAGGATAATGACTCGGCGATAACCCTGCAGAATGTTTCATATTCACAAGTATGCGCAAAAATACTTCCACGATGATATATGGACAACATATTTTCTTGAAAACCGAGAAATTCTATATTTCTTTCGATTCCGATATTAACAGTTAGATTTTTTAATTTTTTCATCTGGTCGCCCTCGCCAGCGATAAGTAATTTTGAATCGGGAATTTCTTTAAGGACAAGATTCATAGCATTCAGCAGAAGGTCATACTTTTTTAATTTAGTAAGTCTTCCCGCAGCGATTACATTATGATTATCGGGATTTATTGGCTCTATTGGCGAGTATATTTTCGTATCGATAGGCATATATACGATAAATGTATTATCGTGCTTTATACTATGATATTTCATAAAATCTTTTTCGAGCGGTGTCGAACCGAATAAGAGCCCCCAGGAATTACTGCAACCTCTTTTGAAATAATGAGTTGCAATCGGTTTGGCTCTAAAATTAGTAAAAGTGTTTATATTGAATATGACAGGTATATTATATTTTTTCGATACATCGGTTATAAATGAATTGTATATTTCTGTGTATGAAATTATTAAATCATAATGTTCGGACGATAATATATTATTTAATTTCGGTTTAATATACCTTTC